>JAFDDL010000111.1 GCA_019310865.1 Deltaproteobacteria bacterium
ACGGCTCTATCTACCATATCCGCCCCGCGGCGAGATCTTACGATCAGCGTGTTCCAGCCCGGGCGCCCTTCAAACATACCAACGGAAATGTCGGAAAATTCCGCTGTCATGTCCAGGCAGATGAAACAGGTGTGGGGAATGAGCTCCTTGACTTCAGACAGCGGCACCTCCACCCGGCCTTCATCAGTGCTCAGTATCATAATATTGGCCGGGGGCGGCGGGATATCCATAGCCCGGATTGTGCCAATATCCAGCTTTTGCTTAAGCAGCGCCATGAGCTGCCGGGTATCCAGGGCCCAATTGCAGAACACGCCGATGGACAGCGCCACCGGATCTACAAAGTCCTGCTTCTCCAGCGGATTCTGGCGCAACTGCGCCACGGCCAACATTTGGCAGGGCGTTCCCACAACCCCCAGTCGCCGATACCCCTTTCGCACACCGATATTCAAGGCAGACAAGGTCGGCGATGCCATAAACTTTGAGCCGGCGCACTGCTGAATCTCCTCAACCGTTGTGGCCAGGCGGGCGATGGGATTAAGCTTCTCATGGTCGGTGAGTACCGCCGCATCGATGATGCCTTCCTGCATTGCAAAGATCAGCAGCGCAGATACCGTTCCGCCCCCCTGGTAGTTTCCCTGTCCCATCTTTTCTCCGGCCTGGGAGGCCTGCACCTTGAGATAGTTCCCCATGGGGCTGCCATCATACGGCTTGCCCCAGACGCGTTGGGACAACTCGTCAAAATCGACCTCGATTTTGGGGCAATGGGCAAAACACAGGCCCTGGGGCAGTGTGCATGGAAACACCATGGCTGTCTGGCCCTTGTGGTTTTTGAAATAGGGGCACAGCTCCACACAAGCACCACATCCAATACAAAGTCCCTGCTTTTGGACTTTCGATACCAGTTCATTTGAGCCATAGATTTGCATGGGATGAAGATCCTTTGTTTCCTGGCTTGTTCGCTTTATTAAATGCTCGCTGAGGCCACCATTGACTGCCCCATATCAAAAGCCCTCAAATTGACTTCCACTTTGTCTTGGGGCATGGTCTCGGCAATGACGGCTTCGAACGCCTCGCGATCCACCGGCAACACGTTGACGCCGGCAAGGGCGCCAATCAATATAATATTCGCGTATATCGCACGGCCCAGTTTTATCGCCTCATCCGTGGCGTCCAGCATCCATGTCCTAGCCGTCAACGCCTTCATCCATTGCTGCATATCCTCGATCTTCGGATACGCTGCATTTCCAATGATAACACTCACCGGATGAACCGGGCGGGTGTTAAAGATCACGTTGACATCGGGATTGCCGTGCTGACATAAGAGCCGAAACATCTCGATTGGTTCCAGGCCGAGAATCATGTGCGCCGCGTTTGGCGGAACCATCGGTGAATAGGTGTCCCGGCTGGAGATGCGAAGATGACTGCAAACAGAACCGCCGCGCTGGGACATGCCAAAGGACTCCCCAATGGTCACCATCAGGCCTTTGCGAACAAGCATCGTCCCAATCACTTTGGACGTTAGAATATTACCCTGGCCGCCCACTCCGGCAATAATCAGATTGTAAGGATCGCTGGGAAGCAGCGTGACGTCTGCCATCATTGCACCTCTTGTTTTTCTATGGCCTGATGGGGGCAAATTGACGCGCAAAAACCACATCCAGCGCAAACAGCCTCATCGACCTGGGCATTTGCTTTATCCTCGTCCCAGAACAGACCGGGGCATTTCAGAATCCGGGTGCACAGCCGGTCGCAACCGCAATTCGCCCCCACGCAAATCGACTCATTCACCCGAACATCAAAGGCCTTTTTGTTCTTTTTTTCGGGGCTCAACGCGCAGATCTGCTTCATAACGGCCACTTTCACACCGTTTTTATCGTCGGCAAGATCAAGCAGGGTTTTCTGGGTCTGTTCCGGATCAAACGGATCGCAGGTTTCAACCCGAACCCCCATGGCTTTGCAGATGGCGACGATATCAAGAGCCGGCACTTCATTGCCGTATGCGTCTGTCCGAAGTCCGGGATGGGTCTGAAAACCGGTCATGGCGGTACCGGAGTTATCCAGAACCACCATGGTCATGTTTGATTTATTGTGGATCGCATTGGTCAGCGCCGGCATGGCGGCATGAAAGAAGGTGGAATCGCCACACAGGGAAAAAACCGCCTGATCCATGCCAAACCGGTCCATTTTCCCAAAACCGCTGGCCAGGCCCGTCCCGGCACCCATGACTACAAGGCTCTTGGCGACGCCAAACCCGGTGGGCAGTATATCCATGCCGTAACAGCCGACATCGCCACATGCGAATCCGTCCCGGTTGTCCATCTTCAGTGCATGGCGAATGTTGAACAAAGAGGCCCGGTGCGGGCATCCGGGGCAAAACGTCATCTCACGAATGGGCGCACCTTCGGGTACGAGATCCTGGGCCTGTTTGATATAGTCGGCAGGCGCCGGCGGCGCATAGTCGATTTCAAAAAGGTTCGCAAGCGCCCGGGTGACCAACTCAACATCCATTTCACCCACGCTGGGCAATAATTTATCCCCCTTGCCGTGAAAGGTCTTGCTTCCGATCTCCCCGGCCAGGTCCATTGCCAACAGCTTGATATTTTTCTCCATTACCGGTCGGGTTTCTTCCACCACCAGGATCCGGTCCGCCATGGCCATATGCGTTTTTAGAAGTTTCGGGGGAAGCGGCCACGTGGTGCCCAGCTTGAGAACCCCGACACGATCTTTTAGGCCGAGGCGCTCCACCGCTTCGCGGCTGTATATCGTACAGATGGAACTGGTAATGATCAGCAGTTCAGGCTTTTGCGGTCCCGTATATGTATTGAACGGCGCCGTTTCGAACTGCTCCTGGACCTTTTCCAGCTTCTTTTGGACCCGGTCGTGTTTTAACGGCACCGGAAATGGAAAGACCAGGCCGGCATCCGGATCAATGGGGTTGGGGCTGTCGTGTTTAAACTCAGCCACACGGTCCAGCGCCAAAATTTCACCCAGTTCGACAACGCCGCTGGTATGGCTCAGGCGCGTCACGCTGCGAATCATCACCATGTTTCGGATATCTTCGGAAAGCTCCGCGGCGTATTTGACCATGTCTTTGGCGTCCTGGGGATCACATGGCTCCAGGAGTGGAATTTCCGCCATCTCGGCATACAGGCGCGACTCTTGTTCATTGCCGCTGGAATGAGCGCTGGGATCATCACAAAGTACCAGAACCATCCCGCCCCGCGTGCCGCACAGTGTGAAGCTGAGCATAAAGTCCGCCGCAACGTTTGCGCCGATATGCTTCATGGCTGTCAAAGATCGCAGGCCGGTTAAGGATCCGGCCGCAGCCACCTCCATGGCGACCTTCTCATTGGCCGACCATTCAACATATAGATCATGAACCTTAGCCGACTTACTTAACGCTTCGAGTATCTCGGTTGCCGGTGTTCCCGGGTAGGCCGCAGCGACCCGGATCCCGGCCTCCAGCGCCCCTCGCGCAATCGCATCATTGCCGGAAAGAAGCAAGCGCGTTCCTGATTTTCCGTCTATGAAATTGGCCATATTTCCCTCCACAACGCTCATGTCCGTCACGCTCTGGTCCAGCCTGAACAGCCGATGCAGCATACACAAGCGCCACCCATTTTTTGCCGATCGGTTATTACCTGAAAGCGTCCGGGATTAATCGGCAGGAATTCTGATGCTAATGGCCTCAAATTCTTCCGAGCATATATTCCCTGCATGTTCAATGCCGGCGTCCAGAAAAAGCAAATCGCCTTCCTTAATTTCAACTTCGCCGATACCGTCGATCCAGCCATCAAGCTTTCCCCGTATGACATAAAGGATCTCGGCACCGGGGTGCGAATGGGCCACATATCCATCGGCTTGCAGGTCTCCTGATGTCGTTACGATGCGCCTTACCACAGATGCAATTGGCGTGTCGGCAGCAGTCAGGAGTTTTTTTTCGGAATAGGCGGCTTTCTCACCATAGGTTTTCTCCCATTCTTTGTCTTCCTGGTTTACATGCAGGAATTTAAGGGGTTTTTCTTCCATTTTCATCACTCCTGAAAAATATTAAAAGTCGATTATGTGTCGCGTCCATCCAATGTATTGATTTAAATACGGGCTAAAACTCTTCAGTTTTGCGGCTTATAGGCTGTCATCTGAATTTCACACTTGGCATCTTCAAGCAAAAAATCACCCAGGACCGTAATCCGTGCGGGCGGGCCATCTGGAAAATATTTGCTGTAGACTTCGTTATATCCCGGGAAATCATCGCGGCTCTTTAAGAAAACGGATGCAAAAACTACATCTTCGAGTGTGCAACCGGCCTTTTCCAGAATGCCTTGAATGTATTCAATGGTCATGGCCGTCTGCTCTTCGATGGGGCCATCGAGTTTCGGTACGTCATCTTTTCCAATTGCAACACAACCGGACACAAACACAAAATCGCCGGCTCTTACCCCCAGAGACAGGGATAATTTATGTCCGTCAATAACAATTGGATCGCCAATAATTTCTTTTTTCTTTGCCATTTTTCTTTCTCCCTTCTAATGCGTTGATGGTAAATGGTCTGTTTCAATCGCCGTATACAAATTATTATACGAGTGTATTCTTATACGTTTTTCCGTCCTTCATGATCAGTCGCAGGTTTTTTTCCGGATCGGCCAGCAGCAAGACGTCCTCCAGGGGGTTGCCGTCCACGATCAGAAGATCCGCCAGGGCGCCCTCTTCAACCGCGCCCAACTCGCCGGGATACGGATTGACCAAGTTGCTGAGGGCCAGCACCTTTGCACCATTGGAGGTAACATGCCGCAGAACCTCAACCTGGGGGAAAACCTTGGCCCGGGTGCCGAATTCATTCTTTTGCATGGCCACGTGGTCCTTTGCAGGGCCGGAGCCATCCCCGGTAAACGTCACAATGGGCTGATGCTTCAATACAAGGTTTATGTAATTTTGTATCCGCTTGAGAACTTTCTCGACCTTTGCCTTGGCAACGGGATTTTCGTTAACGAGGTCATAGCTTAAAATCACATCCGGATCGGTGAAGGAAACTTGTGTGGAGAGGATGATTCCCTTGTCAACGATCATCCGCATGGTCTCTTCATCGGCCAGAAAGCCATGTTCAAACGTTTTGATGCCCGCCTCGGCAGCCCGCCACATGGCCGGGCAATTGTGGGTATGCGCAAAGACATAGGTCCCCCAGTCTTCGGCGGTAGCCACCGCTGCTTTTAATTCCCTCAGCGTATACTGGACCGTGTCGATGGGATCATACAGGGACGCGCCGCCGCCACTGGCCATGATTTTAACCTGGCTGGCGCCCTTGCCCAGCTGTTCCCGGGCGGCTGCGAGCACCTGGGCCTCTCCGTCGGCCAATACGCTATATTCAAGCCGCATCATGTGGTTATCCGTGATGGTGATTCTCATGGACCGATCGGTTGGACTGCGAAAATCGCCGTGCCCTCTTGTCTGGGAAAGAAACGCACCCGAAGGGTAAATACGGGGCCCGTTCACCAACCCGGCATCGATTGACCGCTTCAGGCCAAAGACCGGCCCACCGGCGTCCCGGATGCTGGTGAACCCGCGCATCAAATACCCCTTGGCAATCACACTGGATCGAATGGCAATATCATCCCAGCACAGGTTGTTTTCCATGTTCGGCATGGTATCGACCACAGACGGGTGACAATGGGTGTCGATCATGCCCGGCATGAGCACTCGGCCTCCGCCATCGATTACCGTTGCGCCGTCAGGAATTTGGGGTGTATCGGATGCGATGCGCGCGATGGCATTGCCTTGTATCAAAACATATCCGGATCGAAGCTGATCGTTTTTACCGTCGAAGATGCGAACATTTTGAATAATCGTGACATTTTCAGGCATCGCCGCTTCTCCTTTTCTATTGGCGGATTATATACTTGGGTCTGCAGTGCATCTGGATGTCCAATCGATTATTGCAGCAATAATTGTACCAGTATTAATAATATCTCAACACTCTGATATTATTCAGGATCAAAACCTTGCGGCAACAACCGGCGACTGCATCTGACGATATTCGGGTAGTCAACTGTTCACATGCCGTCATCCCCTCACATGGCGTCATCCCCGAAATAATTCCAAAGATACATTTTCCCATTCATCTTACTTGCCCAGCACCATTCGGCCGATAATCTGGCGTTGCACCTGGGATGTCCCACCGCCGATGGTCGTGATTTTCGACCACCATAACGATCTGCCCACGGCATACTCCCGCATGGCGCCGTATCCACCAAAGACTTGAACGGCCTTGTCCGCACAGCGCTGGTACGCCTCTGAGATGAAGGTCTTGGTCAAGGCGGCATCGAGGGCGATATTCTCCCGGGCATCCACCTTGCCGGCCAGGTGGTAGGCCATCAGCCGCGAAGCTTCCAGATCCATCTTCATCTCTGCAATCAGCCCCTGTACAAACTGGAAGTCTCCGATACGCTTGCCGAACTGTACCCTTTCCCGGGCATAGCTGACGGCGTCTTGCAAATCCGCATCCATCAGGCCCACCAGATGCGTAAACGCCAGTCTTTCCCACCCAAGGGACTCCAGCATGGCCTTAAAGCCGGCGCCTTCTTCCGTTAGTCGGTTCTCCACCGGCACCCGCACATCGTCCAGGAACACTTCGCCCGTGGGGGAAGCATGTATGCCATATTTTTTAAACGCCGGGCCCAGGGTAACGCCCGGGGTATCGGCCTCTACGATAAACGAAACGATCCCCTTGGCCCGCAAGGTTGGATCCGTCGTTGCGTAAACCAGTATGATATCGGCAATCGGGCCATTGGATATGAAGGTCTTGCTGCCGTTGAGCACATACACATCCCCGTCCCTTTTTGCGGTCGTTTGCATACTGGTGGCATCGGAACCGGCATCCGGCTCGGTCACCCCCAACGCACCTATCTTTTCACCAGCGGCAAGGGCCGGGAGGTATTTTGCTTTTTGGGCGTCATTTCCCAACTCGTTTATATTCATGGCGCATAAAAGCAGATGACTGAGCCAGGAATTGCACAGGCTCGAGTCGCGACTGGCCCGTGCAAATGCTTCGGTGCCCAGCACCGTTGTCAATGCATTGGCGCCATCGCCGCCATATTCTCTGGGTAGACACAATCCCGTCAATCCGAATTGAGCCATTTTTTTCCATACGTCGAGGGAAAATTCCTCTTTCTCTTCCCGCTCTTCGACGCCCGGTAAAACCTCTTTCCGGCAAAACTTCTCCACCTCTTTAATAAACATGCGCTGTCTTTTGCTAATCGTGAAATCCATACCTCACCTCATAAAGGAATTTATTGCCGTGGCCCGTATTGAATATCGTCCTACTTTTTTAATTCGTTAATTTTCCCGGTTAACTTGGGCACCATGTCGAGAATGTTGCCGACCACCCCCACATCCGCCACGTTGAAAATGGGCGCCCGCGGATTCTTGTTCACTGCCAACAGAAAAGGGCTTCCTTTTATGCCCGCCAAATGCTGAAAAGATCCGCTGATCCCTAATGCCAGGTAAAGCTTGGGCTTTACCGTTTTTCCCGAAGATCCGACCTGCCTTGCTTTTTCCATCCAATTGGAATCCGCCAGCGGCCGGGTGCACGCCACTTCAGCACCCAGGGTTTTTGCCAGGTCGAACACCATCGGCAAATTATCGTCATCCTGAATGCCCCTGCCAACGGAAACAAGGATATCGGCCTTGGTGATATCGACATCGCCCGGGTCTTCCTGGAGCAATTCGATAAAATGTATCCGGGTTGACTCGAATATCTCCTCGGGCACATCACCGGTTTTATCCGTTACCTGACCGGTGTCCGTCAGGCGCTCTGACGTCTTGAAAGCACCCGAGCGACAAGTGAAAACGGCGCCTTTTGATATGTCGCAACCGACCGTGGTGAGAATCTGGCCCGCGTGTTCTTCCCGAACCGCCTTAATTCTGTCATCTTCAACGCCCTTGAAGCCCAACACGTCAGCCACGTACGGTTTCTCCAACAAAATCGAAAGCCCCGGGGCCAAATCCATCCCGAAATGCTCATGGGGGATGAGAACGATACTGTTTTCGGGCAGCACTTGTTTTAAAACCTGCCGGGTTGTTTCGGCGTTGGGTTTTTCCGTCTTGACATCGATTTTCCAGACGTCCATATAGCCTTGTGAAATACCGGTGCACACATCGCCAAGTTCTGATCCGGTGCCGGTAACAATGGCAGTCACCCCGGCATTGGAATCAATTGTCGCTGCAGCCGTTAAGAGTTCAAAAGCCGAATCGCTGACCGTGCCGCCGTCATGTTCGATATATGCAAATATTTTATTCGTCATTGATTTGTCCTCCCGCCGGCCACCAGCAATTGCGCCAGTTTTGTCAAAACCTGTTCCGAGTTGCCTTCCAGCATTTTAGCCCCGCCGCCCGTATCGGGAGAAAAATAATTGAGGCGTTGGACCCGGGCGCCGGTTGGGCCCACTGTCTCCCCGGTCATCTCCAGCGTTTCTGCGTCATGCATTGGGATTTCGATATCATAGGCCTGATCCCAGCCACGGCTTGAAACATACCGCGGTTGATTGATTCCTGTCTGTATGGACAGCACACAGGGAAGGCGTATGTCGCTCACCTCGATATTGCCGCCTGCGATTTCCCTGCCGGCCCGAATGGCCTTTTCATCCAAAACCTGTATCTGTTTTACAAGAGAAGCATAGGGCCAGCCGAGCATTTCAGCCAGCATGCCCCCCACCTGTCCTGCGCCATCATCTGCCTGGGCGCCGGTGAGAATCAGATCGAATTGGCCATTGCCCGCTTCCGCCTTGAGAATTTCTGCAATGCCTCTTCCGTCCGAATCCTCAAAGGCTTCATCCGTGATGTGCACCGCCTTATCCGCGCCCATTGCCAGGCCTCTTCTGAGCACGTCATCCGCCTCTTCATCGCCGATTGATACCAGCGTTACCGTTCCCCCGACGTTTTCACGGATAGTCAGCGCCTCTTCGACGGCATAGTTGTCCCATTCATTGATATAATAAACGAGATCGTCACGCTTGATATCGGAGCCATCGGCATTGGGCTCTATTACATTTTCCTCCGTATCAAGAATCCCCTTGACACATACCAATATTTCCATGTTGATTGCCTCCGTTTGCTTATAAAAAATGTTCACATTTTATGCGCCGATACCGCTTTAACAACGACGGTTCAATCCGTATCCATGTGGCGCGCGATCAACTCTGCGATATCGATGACTTCCACCTTTTCATCCAGCCCTTCCGTGG
>JAFDDL010000732.1 GCA_019310865.1 Deltaproteobacteria bacterium
TTATGCAGGAAGATCGGCATGACGACACCGGTGTCCCCCCATGGATTTCGACATTCCTTTGCAACGCATCTGCTCGATGCCGGCGCGGACCTGAAGGTGGTCCAGGAATTGCTGGGGCATGAAAGCCTGGCGACAACACAGAAGTATACGCATGTGAGCATCGGTAAGTTGATGGAAACCTATGATAAGGCGCATCCGCGTAAATAAAGGATAGAAATGGTTTCAAAACCTCTAAGTTTCTGAAACCACTTCTAATGAAAGGGGAGGGTTGTGGACTTTCACGGAACAACGATTTTAGCCGTTCGCTATAAGGGGAAGCTCGTGGTGGCCGGGGACGGCCAGGTGACACTGGGCCAGACCGTGATCAAACAGCGGGCCCGAAAAGTCAGACGGCTCTATCAGGACAAAATCATTGTGGGCTTTGCCGGTGCAACCGCAGACGCCCTGAATCTTTTCGATCGGCTCGAGGTCAAGCTGGAGCAGTACAATGGGAACCTGACGCGTAGCGCGGTTGAACTGGCCCGCGATTGGCGAACCGATAAATTCCTGCGCCGACTCGAGGCCGTTATGATTGCCGCCGATTCGCGCGTGACCTTCCTGATTTCAGGAAACGGCGATGTTATCGAACCCGATGAGGATATTATTGCAATCGGATCGGGCGCCACCGGCGCCCAGGCAGCTGCCACCGCGCTTTTGAAGCATTCACAGCTCGGTGCACAGCAGATTGCGGCTGAGGCCATGAAGATTGCCGCATCCCTTTGCATTTACACAAACGATTCGCTGACCATCGAATCCTTAACTGCGTTACAAACAGAAAGAAAATAAACATATGAGCAGTTTAAAACCATCCGAAATTGTAATAGAGCTCGACAAATATATTATCGGCCAGGACAAGGCGAAACGATCCGTTGCCATTGCATTGAGAAATCGGTGGCGGCGGCAGCAGATCCACGAAGATCTTCGGGATGAAATTGCTCCCAAAAACATCATTCTCATTGGCCCGACCGGTGTGGGAAAAACCGAAATCGCACGGAGATTGTCGCGACTGACCGACTCGCCGTTTATCAAGGTAGAGGCATCGAAATTTACCGAGGTCGGGTATGTGGGCCGGGATGTGGAATCGATGGTCCGGGATCTTGTGGAATTGACCGTGAATCAGATCAAGTCGCGCGAGCAAGACGCCGTGAAAGAAAAAGCCGGGCAGATTGCCGAAGAACGTCTGCTCGATCTACTGCTGCCCAAGTCCAGTCCTCAACAGGCGGACCCATCACCGGCCGACCTGGAAATTTCAGCCGAGGCGCAGGTGGAAACGGATTTGGCCGGTCATTCCACCAGAGAAAAACTTCGACAACTTCTTCACAGAGGAAAACTCGATGACCGGTTTGTGGATCTTGACGTGGCGGACCGTTCCATGCCCGTCGTAGAAGTATTTTCCAATGTTGGTATGGAGGAGATGGGGATTAATTTCAAGGATATGTTCGGCAGCCTGATGCCGAAGTCCACCCGCAAGCGCAAGGTCAAGGTACTGGAAGCCCTGGAAATGATGACCCAGGAAGAAACCCAAGGCCTCGTGGATATGGACAAGATTGTGAGCCGTGCCGTGGATATGGTGGCGCATACCGGCATCATTTTTCTGGATGAAATTGACAAAATTGCAGGAAAGAGCAGCGGCCACGGCCCGGACATATCCCGGGAAGGGGTTCAGCGGGATTTGCTTCCCCTGGTGGAAGGCTCGACGGTTACCACCAAATATGGGCCGGTAAAAACCGATCATATCCTGTTTATTGCTTCCGGCGCATTTCACATGACCAAACCCGCAGACCTGATACCGGAGCTGCAGGGGAGATTTCCCATACGGGTCGAACTCAACGCATTGGGACAGGAAGAATTTATCCGAATTCTCAAAGAACCGAAAAATGCACTGCTTCTGCAGTATCCGGCCATGTTGAGAACAGAAGGCGTCGAGATTGCTTTTACCGATGATGCCGTGGATGAGATTGCACGGATCGCAGAGGTCGTTAACAACCGAACGGAAAGCATCGGTGCCAGAAGACTTCATACATTGATGGAATGCCTGCTGGAAGATATCCTGTTTGACGCACCGGACATGGATGGAAAGCAAATCTTGGTGGATCGATCCTTTGTGGAAGACAAATTGAAAGAAATCATGGAAGATGATGATTTGAGTCGATACATTTTATAACCTGGGCCTTTCACGAGAAAGCCTCCAGAACATTCAGGTACAAAGGAGGACGGGGTATGCCGGAGAAAACAGCTGAAATTCTCATTGAAGCCCTTCCGTACATTCGACGGTTTTCAGGCCAGACCATCGTCATTAAATATGGCGGTCATGCCATGGTGGACGAGCAGTTGAAAGAAGACTTCGCCAAGGATATTACCCTCATGCGCTATGTCGGTCTCAATCCGGTCGTTGTCCATGGCGGTGGACCCCAGATCAACAAGGTGCTCGATCGAATGGGCATCTGCTCGACATTTGTTCGGGGGATGCGCATGACTGATACGGAGACCATGGATGTGGTGGAGATGGTGCTCGGCGGTCAGGTGAACAAGGCGATTGTTGCCCAGATCAATCAACAAGGCGGCCAAGCTGTGGGCTTGACCGGAAAGGACGGCGGATTTCTTCTTGCCGAAAAGCTTC
>JAFDDL010000112.1:0-9161 GCA_019310865.1 Deltaproteobacteria bacterium
GCTCCAGCTGGGACCTGAGCGAGACGCTGGACGAACCACCCAGAGACCGGCGGTGCTGTGCATCGGTCCGATCGGAGAGGCCCAGGTCCGGGATTTAGGATGTTTGATTAATGATTCCGGAAATGCCGCCGGACAGGGCGGATTCGGTGCGGTGTGGGGGTCAAAGAATTTAAAAGCAATCAGTATCATCGGCACGGGGAGCATCGAAATAGCCGATCCCCGGGGGCTGATGAAGGCAAGGCTCTGGGCCAAAAATTTCACCCTGGGCCCGGAAGACAAGGGCGTACCCGGACCGACCCATTTCGAACTTCAAGGACTCAAGCAACCCGGAAAAAACTTCCTGGGGAAAAAGACTGCAGCATCCGGGCCCCATGCCTGTATGGGTTGCCCGTTTGGCTGTCGAAGAAGACATGACACCGGAGAAGCAATGGGGTCCTTGTGCATGCCGGGTCTGTTTTACAAGCACTGGGTGAAAAAAAAGACGGGCGCCTCAACTCAGGACGTCAACAAGGCGGCCGACCTCGCGCAGCGATACGGCGCCAATGTCTATCAACTGAATTACAGCCTGATCTATTTATATAGACTGAACAAGATGGGCGTTCTCGGTCCGGGCATGGCCATCCATACCGATTTGCCCTTCGACCGATTGGGAACCCTTGATTTCCTTGAGATGCTGTTTAAGAAAATCATCGAGGGAGAGGACATCGGCGCGGACCTTCGCGAGGGTCTGATCAGGGCGGTAAAAAAATGGGGCAGGCTGGAGGAAGACCTGAAATCCGGTCTCCTGGATTTTCCTTATTGGGGCTACCCTGAGCATGGCTACGATGGAAGAGCTTCCCTTGAATGGGGTTTTGGCAGCATCGTAAGTGACCGGGATATAAATGAGCACGACATCAACTCGATCGTATTTTATTACCCGCTCACATACCCCTCCGAAGACAAATTGCCGATGTCGCTTAGGGAAATCGCCGAAACCTACGCCGAGAAGTTGACGCCCTTCACGGGCGACCCGTTCATGCTGGATTTCAGCACGGAAAACATGTACTCGGAGCATATCGCCAAGCTGGTCGCCTGGCAGCGATACTATTCAAGATTCTGGAAGCAGGGGATCGGTTTTTGCGACCTTGCCTTTCCGGATTTTATCAACACGCATGTGCCGGGCAAAAAGGGGATGAGCCCGGAAGCCGAGACCCGTTTCTATAATACCGTCACCGGAAAACAGCTCGGTTATCCAGACAGCATGCAGATCGGGCGAAAGATATGGAACATCCAGAATGCCATATGGACGCTTCAAGGGCGGCACCGGGACATGGTCAAATTTGCCGATTACTATTATGACCGTCCGCTTAAAGGGCAACCGCCGGTACCGGCCTTTGTGGACGGTAAGTGGACATATACGGACGTCACGGGAAGAACTATCGACCGGGACCGCTTTGAAGCATGGAAAACCCTATATTACCGTCTGGAAGGCTGGGATACCGCCACCGGATGGCCGACGAGAAAGACGTTGGCGGAACTCGGCCTGCACCATGTCGCCGATGAGCTTGAAAGAAACGCCCGGCTCGGAGCCTCAACGTGATTGAATGTATAAAGAATCCATATAGTCAACACTAGCTGGGGAAGAGCTACATATCCCGGCAGTAAGTTATTTTCGGGGAGGAAATACTCAATGTCAAAATATGAATTGATCGTCAATTATGCCAAGTGCACAGGATGCCGGCTTTGTGAAACGTCGTGCGCCATCGGTCATACGGGTGAAGCCAACCCTGTAAAATCGAGGGTTCGCATTGTCAAAGTGGAAGGAGAGGCCGATATCATTTGTATCCCCGTCAAGTGCATGTCCTGTGAAAATCCACCGTGTCAGGCCGTATGCCCTACCCAAGCCATCTCCACGCATCCGGAAACCGGTTCGAAAATTGTGGACAAGGACCGGTGCATCGGCTGTAACAGCTGTGCGTTTGCCTGTCCGTTCGGGGCGATAGTGGTCGACAGATCGGTCGGCACCTCGATTGTTTGTGATCAATGTGATGGAGATCCTTTGTGCGCCCGCTTCTGTCCCTGGGAAGCCATCGTGTATGCGAGAAGCGAAGATCTCGGCATGAAGCTAAAGAGGGATCGAGCGAGCCGGTTGATTGATCTTCTTCAATCACCCATATCATTGTCTTGAACAATGGTAAGGAAAGGAGCATGGCAATGATAAGTCATACGATTCAAAGTGAATTCGGTGAGATCCAAATTAATGGCATTTGCGACGCGGCTTTTAACGGCGTGCTCGAAACATTTGAAGAAAACTTTCGGGAAAGAGGCGAACTGGGCGCCTGTGTATGTATAACGCAAAACAATGTTCCGGTGGTGGATCTCTGGGGTGGGTTAGCCAAGGCTAAAACCAAGGCGCCGTGGACGCGGGACACGGTTTCATTTATATGGTCGTCCACCAAAGGCGCGATGGCCGTCTGCGTTCATATGCTGGTATCCAGGGGGTTGATCGACCTCGATGCGCCGCTTGCCAGGTATTGGCCCGAATTCGGGCAAAAGGGCAAGCAAGACATTCCGGTGCATTTGATCCTCAGCCATCAGGGGGGGATTCCCCATTGGCGAAAGCGATTGAAGGATTATGCATTTCTTGACTGGGACTATATGGTAAAGGCCTGCGAGGAAGAGGAACCCTTCTGGAAGCCGGGCGAGCGTCACGGATACCACGCCCTTTCCATCGGTTTTCTGTGCGGGGAACTCGTCCGCCGGGTGACCGGCAAAACCATCGGCGCCTTTTTTCAGGAGGAAGTGGCAAAACCGCTGGGCCTTGATTTCTGGATCGGTTTACCGGAAGAATATGACCCTCGCATGGCGGCCATCATGATGCCAGGAGAGCTGGGCCAGGACGGTCTCGTCTTTGCGGATGAAGGCGGGCCTACCTCTGACTTTTATGTAAAAGCCGCTACTGAACCGGACAGCATTCAAGGTCTGCAGGAATACAATCACGGCGGATTTCTCGACAATTATTATAAACGGGCATACCGCGCCGCTGAAAGTCCGGCGGTTGGCGGTATTTCCAATGCCCGGGGCCTGGCCGGTATGTATGCGCCGCTGGCCTGCGGAGGGAAAACCGGCAATTTCGAAATGGTCGACGCAGACACCCTTGCCCGAATGGGAGCAGTCGCCGCCGCCGGCAACGATGCGACCCTGCTGCTTCCCACCCGGTATGGCCTGGGATTTCACAAGGGATGCGACAACCGCGGATGGAAGACGGATCATAAGAATCATATCCTCATGTACAATGTCATCATGTCCGAAGATGCTTTCGGGCACGTCGGTTTCGGCGGTTCCATCGGCCTGGCCGATCCGGCAGCCAACATGTCTTTTGGTTATGTGATGAACCGGATGGGGATGGGAATCGGCCTGAATCCCCGAGGGCAAAGCCTCTTGGACGCCGCCTACCGCTCCCTCGGCTACCGGTCGAATGCCTCCGGCAGATGGACCGTTTGAGTTCCCTTCACTTGAACACCTTGACCAACCGAAAATAAAGGGGGAAACTGCCGTATGAAATTCATGATCGAAGTAGAACTGATGCGAAAAGCAGACGACGAAGAAATCGCACCCCTCATCAATGACGAGTACCTCGTTACCAAACGGCTCATGAAAGAGGGATTTCTAAAAGTGGGTTATACGACGGTGGATTATTCCAGAACATGGTTGGTGATGGTGAGCGAAACCCAGGAGACCGTCAAGGAGGTCATGAAGTCTTTTCCCCTTTACAAATATATTAAATTTAAAATTACACCCTTGGCAGATTTTTAACTACAAAATTAAGCATATGGAGGAAGATTTATGTCTCAGGAGTCGAAACAGAAAAAGGTACTTGTGATTTTGGGCAGTCCGAATAAGAGAGGCAACAGCGCCATACTTGCGGAACATATCGGGAAGGGAGCAGAGTCCCAAGGTGCGACGGTGGAAACGGTTTTTCTTCACGGACTGGAGATCGCATCGTGCCAGGCATGCCTTGCATGCAATCAGCCGGATGCCGAGGGGTGTGCAATCGATGATGACATGCAACCTATCTACGAAAAACTGAAGCAAGCCGGTGCCTGGGTCATTGCAAGTCCGGTTTATTGGGCAAATGTGTCCGCCCAGACCAAGATCTTCATGGACCGCTTGTACGCATTAGAACCACAGGGTTTAGAGAACGTCTTTTTGAATAAGCAAATCGCAATTGCCATGGCCGATATGGGTAAAGATCCTTATGTATCCGGTTGCCATTACCCCCTCGAAAGCATCAAGTATAGTTTTGAATTTTTGGGGGCCAAAATCGTGGGAATGGTTTACGGCAGCGCGTTCATGCCCGGTGAAATCGAGTCGAACGACGCTCTCCTGAAAAAGGCCGAGAAAGTGGGAAAAAAGTTGTTGCCTAATCGACTACAGCAATAACATCCATCTCGACCAGCATGTCCGGGTCGGCAAAGCCCTTTACCTCTATGCCGAGCGATGCATAGTCGGTACCGGGGAAATATTTGGCGATCACCGGGTAGGCCTTGTACAGGTCGTCAATTTTCTTTACATAAAACGTCACCTTTACGATATGCTCTATGCCCGCGTCGGCCGCCTCCAGGACGCGTTTCATGTTCTTGCATGCCTGCTCGAACTGGGCGACGGGATCATCCTTGCCGACCAGCTTGAATTTTTTGTCGAAGCCCGCCTGGCCTGACAAATAGATCGTGTTTCCGGCTTTGATGGCATGGGCGTTACCCTGCGGTTTATACATGCCCTCGGGTCTGATTCGTACTTTTGGCATTTTTTTACCTCCATTATAAAGCGTTAACCGTAAGCCACCTTCGAACGATGGATTTTCGAATGGCCGAACATCAGTTCACACTCCTTGGCGTGTTTGTAAAACAGCCCGATATTAAACTCATCCGTGAATCCCACACCGCCGTGTATCTGCTGACAGATCTGGGTCGCCTTTCGGTAGGTATCGCTGCACCAGGCTTTGGCCATAGCAACCTCTTTTTCGCACGCAATTCCTTCAGACATCATTGATGCTGCCTGATAGGCCATGAGCTGCGCTCCTTTTAGATCGATGGCCATATCGGCGCAATAATGCTGAATCGCCTGAAATTTTCCAATGGGAACCCCAAACTGCTTTCTTTTGGCGGCGTATGCCACCGTCATGTCCATCGCCTGATTGAAACCCCCGATCATCTCCGCACATTTGATCACAATGGCCTTGGACAGCATCCGCTTCAAATGAAAATCGCCTTGGCCGATTCCGCCAATAATGTTTTTCGCCGGAATGGTGACGTTATCGAAACGGATCGCATATTTTTTCTCATCCGTAATGGTATCCACAGCAGAAAAGGTCAGTTCTTTGGAACTAGGAGTTGCCATAAAAATGGTTGGCCCGCCCGATGGCGCATTGCGAATGTCTGCGATAAAGAAAATATGGTCTGACACATTAACATATGGGACCAAAAGGTAACTTCCACTTACCGTATAATCACCCGCGTCGTTTTTTATGGCAACGGTTTCAGGAACTGTAGGCAAAGTCCTGCCTTTTCCATCAAGTAAGGCAACGGTAAAAATTTGTTTTCCATTTATGATCCTGGGCAGGTATTTCCCCTTTTGTTCTTCGCTTCCGGCTTCCGATAATAATAATCCGGACATAACCGCACTGGTAAACAAGGGTGAGGGGAGCAGTACCTTTCCGATTTCTTCGAACAAAATAAACAGGTCGAGAAACGAGCCCTCACTGCCACCGTATTTTTCTTCAAATCCCAGGCCCATCCATCCCAGATCCGCCATTTTACGCCAGGTTTTTTTTGAATACCCTTCGTCGCTGGTTTTGATTTCTCTTATTACATCAAAGGGGCATTCTTTCGATAAAAATTCCGTAAACGTTTCCTTGAGCACATTTTGCTCAAGCGTTAGGGAAAAGTCCATATGCTGTTCCTTTTAACGGGGCAAGCCCAATCCTCTTTGAGCGATAATGTTTTTTAATATTTCTAATGCGCCGCCCTGAAGCGTGTAGCTAGGACCCCAAAGATAGGATGCGGCTATATCAATTTCCGTCGGAATAGACTCGCTGCCCGCACGTATGGTGCTCGCAGGGCCGATAATTTTTGTGGCCATGTCGTTGAGTCGCTGTGCATATTGCGTGCAAAACGCCTTGCTGATAGCGGCCCGGCTGGTCGGTATTTCGCCCTGGTCAATAATCCATGCGATGTTGTAGCACATCAGACGGCCCAAATTGAATTCGATCTCAAGCTGGGCCATGCAGTCCATGACCCATGCGTAGTATTCGCCTGTTTTGTCACCCGGGCTCATTTCGTCGATATATTTTTTTAAGGCACTGTAAACCGGGTAATTTTGCATGAGTCTCTCAATTCCAGATCGCTCATAGTCCACCTGGGTCATGATTTGTTTGAATCCGGCGTTTTCCTTCCCGACCAGGAGTTTTTCGTGAACCCGGACATTGTCGAAAAACACTTCGTTAAAACTGTGTTCGCCTGCAATATTCACCAGTGGTTGTATGGTCACACCCGGCGCCTTCATATCCAGGATAAACTCGCTGCAGGCAATGTGCTTGGGAACGGACTTATCAAGGTTTGTTTTGGCCAGCAGCCAGCCGTAATCCGCCAAATGACCTTCGGAGGTCCAGACTTTTTGTCCGTTAATAATGTAATGGTCACCATCTTTTTTTGCAGAGGTGGAAACGGCAGCCAAATCGGAACCGGCATCCGGTTCGCTGAAAAGCAGGCAAAACAGCACACCTTTTTCGGCTTTAACGATTTTCGGCAAAAAATTCTCTCTCTGCCATTGTGTACCGAATTTCATCAGGGCGGGCCCGATCTGGCGCTCAGCCATGAAGTGATACCCGATGGGTGCATGATATTTATACAGCTCTTCCAGCAGCAGCATCTTTTCGACATAGCCCTTGCCTTGCCCGCCGTATTCTTTCGGCCAATTGATACCGATCCAACCGCGCTGGGCCATTTTCCGGGAAAACGACCGAGACGAGTCCGGGACAAGGGACTTGCTGGTCACTTCAAATGAACCGGACGCCAATTCCGACTCGACAAATTCACGGACTTGCCGTTGAAGTTGTTTTTGGGGTTCTGTAAGCTGGAAATTCACGATGGCGCCTCTTTACAGATTAATGTTTGAATATTTTCTCTCAGGCCGAATGACCGCTTTTTTCTCAAGTAGGTCCAGAGAGCGGTTGACGAATTTTCTGGTGTCATGGGGCATGATGACATCATCGACATATCCCCTTGCGGCAGCCTGGTAGGGATTTTCATTCTCCGCCCGATATTGCCGGATCCGCTCCATTTTCACTTCTTCCGGGTTTTGCGCCTCTCTGATCTCCCTGGCAAAAATAATAGAGGCGGCGGTTTCCGCTCCCACGATTGATATTCGGGCGTTGGGCCAGGCATAGACCAGGTCGGCCCCGGTATCCTTGCAGCACATTGCCGCATAAGCCCCTGCAAAGGATTTTCTTAAAATAATGGTAATCTTTGGCACTGTTGCATCGATGTAAGCATAGAGCATTTTTGCGCCATGGCGCAAAATACCCTTATATTCCTCTGTGGATCCGATTAAAAATCCGGGGGCATCGTGAAGGTTGAGCAGGGGAATGTTAAACAGATCGCAGAAGCGCACAAACCTGGCGATCTTGTCCGCTGCATTGCAGTCAATTACCCCCCCCATCCAATTGGACTGGCTGGCGACAACACCGACGGATCTTCCGCCGAAACGCGCAAGGCCGATAACCACGTTTTGGGCAAAATCCTTGAGCAGTTCAAAGAAATCTCCATGGTCCACTATTCTTTCAATAACGCTGCGGATATCAAACGGAACAGAAGGGTCTTCAGGCATTATCTCATCAAGTTCCGGGTTGAATTCCTCAGAATTCAGATCCGTTTTAATCCGAGGCGGTTTCTCCGTATTATTTGACGGCAGAAAACTCAAGAGTCTTTTAGCCAGGTCAAGAGCGTGCCGGTCGTCCTGGGCGACCAAATGGGTTGATCCGCTCATTACGGCGTGGGCATGGACGCCGCAAAGGTCTTTTAGACTTATCTCTTCCCCCAACTGGGTTTTGACAAAAGCCGGCCCTGCTATGCCCATAAAGCCGGTGTCTTTGCACTGTATGATAAAGTCCTGCATAATGGGATGGTACGCCTGGCCTCCCAAACACGGTCCCATGATAATGGCAATCTGGGGAATAATTCCGGAAGCCAGTATCTGGTTGCTAAACAGCCAGGCGTAGGATTGCAGCGTATCCATACCTTCTTGCAGTCGGGCACCCCCCGAATCATTCAGCCCGACAAAGGGAACCATCTTTTCTTTGGCCATTTTGATGGCTTCTGAAAATTTCCTGCCGTGATTTTCACCGAATGTTCCCGCCATGGTCGTATAATCCTCTGCCGCCGCCATTACGCACCGGCCGTCGACTTTCCCATATCCGACGATGACGGCTTCCGCAGGGATCTCTTTCTTATCCAGGCCGAATGCCGTGGTCCGGTGCGTCACGAACAGGCCGATTTCGGTGAATGTACCCTCATCGAAAAAATAGCCCAATCTTTCACGGGCGGTCAATTTGCCGGCATCGTGCTGTTTTCTGACGGCCTTTTCACCGCCCATCATTTTTATTTTTTCTCTTTTTTCCCGGTATTCTTTATAAATACTTTCATAATCCCGGTTCGTTTCTTTTAAACTCATGGTTTTCTTCTCTACGTTACTTCGGCAATGGCATTGCTCAGAACCACCTTGCCGTCCTGGTTGGTTGTTAAGATGGTGTACTTGCCTTCTTCCACTTTCCACCCGGAAGTAATCAGGGTGTCACCCGGATAGACGATGCTGACCATACGGACGCTAAATGATTTCAGCCGGGCCGGGTCGCTGTCGCACACACTGTGGAGGACCGCCCGCCCGGCATAGCCCATGGTGCCCAAACCCATGAAAAAGCAACGTTCCATACCGGATTTTTTTGCGAATTCAGGATCAATATGCAATGGGACTTTGTCGCCGCTCAGTCGGTAAAGTGCACACTGATCGGGTGGGATTTTATAAGCGACCTGGAAGTCCGGATCTTTTCCTTCGGGCGGGATGATCGGCTCTTTTTTCGGTCCTCGTTCGCCGCCGAAATTCCCGGCGGATCGGTCCACGATCAG
>JAFDDL010000112.1:9172-12245 GCA_019310865.1 Deltaproteobacteria bacterium
ATGCTTTCATAAATCAACTCACCCGCTTGGTCCCGGGCCACAGTCCGAACGTTGACATGAGCGCCTTTATCGCCTTTATCATAAATCGATTCGACAATAGCGGAAAAATAGATGGTTCCTTCCGGGGGGATCTCCTGGTGCAGAATGATCTTCTGTTCGCCATGGAGGATGGCCTTCATGTTCAATTTGATCTGGGCCATGAGCGAGCGTCTCTTCGGAGTGGGAAGAACGAGCGCGGCAAAAGTCGGAAACACCTTCAGATTCTTTTCATAAAGAAAATCAAGCTCCTTTTCAACACCCGCCCCAATACCCAACGCGTAGAGAATGACCCGATCCCGGTCGTAGGTAAAGGGTTCCGGATCGGTTGTTTTACCGACAATGTCAAGATTTAATGCCATTTTCAACCCCTTTCTTATTTGAGCCCCCGGACCGTCAGGCCACTTCCCAATGTTCTTGGAATGATTTCCAGCAGCTCGTCAACCGTCCACCGTCCATCTTTATAAATTGTTTTTTCCGCTACGGGTTCGGAGTAGAGGCTGATCTTGCCACCGCCGACATCAAACGTCTTGCCGCTGATGTTGGCGGCCGCATCCGTACACAGAAAAAGGATAAATGGTGCAATATCTCCAGGTTTTAAGGCTTCTATTTTTTCTTTCATTCCGGTCAAACCCGCTTTTTCCCATGAAGCGATTAATTCCGGCGTCAGGTTCATCCGGGTGCCCGCCCCTGGTCGGATAGCGTTGCAGGTGATATTATATTTTGCTACATCCCTGGAAACCTGCCGGGTCAGGCCGATAATACCTTCCTTTGCAGCCCCGTAGTTGGCCTGTCCAAATGTGTAGCCCAGACCTGCGATTGAAGAGGTGTTGATGATCCGTCCCCATTTTTGGCTACGCATATGCCGGCTGGCGGCACGAAGGCAATAGAACTGGCCGTATAAATGGACCTTTTGCACGATGTCCCATTCTTCATCGCTCATATTGAATACCATCCGGTCTCTTAAAATCCCGGCATTGTTCACCAGAATATCCACTCGGCCGAATGTGTCCACGGCCGTTTGAATGATGTTTTCAGCTCCTTTAGCGTCTGCGACCGAATCACCATTTGCTACCGCATCTCCGCCAAGCGCCTTGATCTCATCAACCACCTGTTGCGCCACCACGGCATCACTACCAGAGCCGTCTCCTGCCCCCCCAAGGTCATTGACCACAACTTTGGCCCCTGCCTCTGCAAGGGCAATTGCCTCGCTTCTTCCGATACCACGACCCGCACCGGTTACAACTGCAACTTTCCCTTCCAAAAACTTAGACATAATTTATTCTCCTTTCCAAACGGTTTTGGGCTTACCTCTCGGAAATTCTATCCAGCCAGGGCGGTATGGAATTCCTTTAAACCCATTGTTCCAGTAATCCTAATATCTTGTTGGGTCGAAGCTTTTGCATAGCCCGATCCAATATTCCAACTGCGGCTAGGCCCCTATACTCGCCTTAAAGATTCACTCAGTTATATCCCTTCTACAATGTATAACGTTGAGTATATCAAATCGATCAAAAAAAAATTCGTTTCATGATTATTTAGAGATGATCCGTGAAAAAAATCCACCTATCTCAAAAAAAAATTGATTGATTGGACACCCTCAACGTTTATCTAGTTAGTAGTTAGAAAGGACGGTGCGGATATTAAATTCCATCTATCCGCCTAAGTCGCGGGGTATTCTGTAGGATCATTCGTAATAAATTGAGGGAATGTCAAGCAAGATATGACATATAAAATCAATAAATTCAGTTAGTTGGCTATTGTGCATCCCGATAAATTCTGAGGAAAGGAAAGGCAATGAAAGGAAAAGCGCTTGGAAAAGACGAAATTCAGGAACTCCGCGATCAATCCGCGGAAAATATTTGGCACCCCTTTCAACCGATGAAATTGGACCGAAGCCCATCCGGCATACCGATCTATGTTGAGGGGGAGGGCTGCCGAATTACCGATGCGGAGGGCAATAGCTACATAGATGGTTTCGCTGGTTTAGGGTACAAAGTCGTCGGCTATGGGCGGAAAGAGATAGCGGATGCAGCCTATGAACAGATGTTAGAACTAACCTCCTCGGTTCAGTATAACACTTTAGCTACAGTACCTGCAATTAGGTTAGCAACCAAATTGGCGCAGATAACGCCGGGAGACCTATCGAGAACCGCTTTTGTCTGCGGTGGATCCGAAGCCAACGAGACGGCTGTGAAGTTGGCTAAGCACTATCAGAGACTCTCGGGCTTTGGCAACAGATACAAGATAATCGCCAGGAACGCAGAGTACCACGGATTTACTCATTTGACGATGAGCCTAGGGAGGATGAATGGCAACATGTGGACGCCCTTTGAGCCCCTTGCGTCGGGTGTAAGGCTTGTGTCACATCCATATTGCTATCGGTGTCCCCTGAAACTGGAATACCCGGATTGCGGCATAACGTGCGCCAAAGAGCTGGAAAAGACAATACTGGATGAAGATCCAAACCTTGTTGCCGCGTTTATCTCAACGGCGATTTCCCAAAATAGCCCGGTTGCGATTCCGCCACCCGAGTACTGGCCGATGATCAAGTCTATCTGTGACAAATACAACATTCTCCTTATCGATGATGAGGTGGTTTGTGGTTTCGGCCGAACCGGAAAGATGTTCGGATTGGAGCATTGGGGAATAGTGCCAGACATTATGACAATGGCCAAGGGGATCACCAGCGGTTATCTGCCACTTGCGGCGTGCATCAGCACACCAGAAATCAGCAGGAAGTTTGAGGAGGGGAAAGATGTCTTTCGTAATATAGCTACTTTTGGTGGCCTTCCGGCCTGCTGTGCGGCCGCCCTGGCAAATATTGAAATTATCGAAAACGAAAATCTAGTGGAAAAAACCCAATCCATGGGTGAATACCTTTCGGATAAAATGCACCCCCTAAGCGAACACCCAATGGTTGGCGACATTCGAGGAACCGGCTTGATGTGGGGAGTTGAATTGGTTAAAGACCAGAAGACCAAAAAACGGCTTCGGTTTAAGGAACTCATGGTTCTGTCAAGGAAGCTTCGAGAGG
>JAFDDL010000113.1 GCA_019310865.1 Deltaproteobacteria bacterium
GGTGATGGAATATACATTTGAGCGTAAGATTGTTCACGATGTCCTGGATGGCGTTAAAAGAAAAAAGGTAACCGTTCACAGCCCCAAACGCCTCCTTTGAAGGTCAAAAGGATATAAACAGCATATTGTACCACTATTTTCAAGGATGAAAAAGCTCGGCATTCACAAAAATAGCTGTTGACGGTCCTTCTCAAAGAAATATCTTATACGAAGCATTAAGCGTTTTTGCCAATCGCCCGGCAACATCTTTGCCGATAGATCTTTTACCATGTTCCATCTCGGAAATGTGATGGGGTTTTAATCCGGATTTTTGAGCAAGTTGTGCTTGAGTCAGGTTTTCACGGGTTCTCAGCCCTCTCAAAATTTTGCCCGGGTGGCTTCCGGGGAAAACCTCATCGGCTAGATATAGTTTTTCTTCGTATATCTCCAGGACTTCATGGCCGGCCAACTTTAAAAACTCTCTCGTGGCATTTATCACCTTGGCGGCATCTTTTGCCGGTACGCGAAGACATATATCAGTAAATTTTCCCGTATTTGGCTTTTTCGTGAGTTCCAACATAGCGAACCTCCGCCAATTTAATGGTCTTGTCTGAAACCTTCCATACAGCTATGTATCGAGGCTTGCCTTTATTTAAATGGCAGTGATGAAAGCCGGGTTTACCCTTGAGTTTGCCATAATTGGGCCAGCTCGGAACTACCGGGCCATTCAGCTCTATGTCGCGGCGCAAGGCATCAAGAGCATCCTGGTATTTACCTGGAAGCTTTTCTTTTTTCTTTTTGGCTTTTCCGGTAAACATCACTGTCCATACCATAAGTCAATATATTACCTAAAATTGGTATATTGTCAAGCCGAAATCTGATAATTCCCGGCTGGGTTCTTCATAGCAGGGCGGCATGGGCCAGATTGATTGAGTTGTCTGCACATGCGAGGGATTCTCCCTTTCTAAAATACCTATATATCGTCACCATACCTAAATATCAGCATAATGGATTGAGCAGAAGCCGGTCTTGTATTGATAATATATTGAAATAACACCTATAATTTTCTATGATGGGTTTGGCATATTTCCGTCCCCTATAAACCATGTCAGAGCGCTATGCCACGTGATATTCTCCGGTAAATCGGGCGGGGCTTCCGCTGCTAGGGTGATCAGGTGTAACGTGGCCTGGCGCCTCTCTTTGGCGGCTTCCAGTAACGCGCGTATTTCGCGTTCACGGGTGGTAGGCGTGTTGAGATCAGCGCAAACCTGTACCAATTCTTCGTTGCCCTCCGGCAGCCGAGTGATGAAATCGACTTCGTATCCCTTCGCGGTAAGAAAATAGGAAGTCCGAGCACCTCTCCGTTCCAGCTCGAGCAATACCGCCGTTTCAAGGGCATGGCCTGTATTGGCTCGGCCGGAGCGGTCGAAAATCGGGATCAACCCCGTATCAATGGGGTAAACCTTCCGTGGGTTGACCATGCGGCGCCGCTCCGATATTGAAAACAGCGAGACAATGCGGATCAGGAATGCATCTTCCAAGTAAGAAAGGTATGTGTGAAGGGTGTCTTTGGCGATCGGTATTCCCTGGGCGCGCAAATCTCTATGAAATTTGTTTATGCTGAAGGCGCCCGCCGCGTTGCCAAGCAATTGGCGTACCATCCAGTGCAATGCTACCGGTCGTGATATGTCGTATCTTTCGATCACGTCACGCAGCAAGGTGGTATCGACGTAGCCGCGCAGCAGTTCAAAGCGATCCCGTGGCATCGAGCCGATTGCTTCTGGAAACCCCCCTTCCGTGAGATAGGTGCGCAATGCCTTTCCCAGCGCGGAGCGTTGTCTTTTGGGCAGTTGTTCCGGCGAATGTTGCGGTTCCTGGTCCAGATGTCGCAGGTATTCGCGAAAGCTGAATGGATGCACCAGCGCTTCCATGGCACGACCGCGCATGCTGGTCGCTACTTCGCGTGACAGCAGTCGCGCCGAGGAGCCTGAGATAAAAAGTTCCACCTGCTCCGTATCAAGCAGCCGCCGGGCAAATGTTTCCCAGCCGGGGACGATCTGCATCTCATCAAAGAAGAATACGGCACGTTGTTGTCCATCACGCCATTCTGGGTACAGCTGGTAATATTCTTCCACAACTCGGCCAAGGTCGGCAGTGGTCATGCCCGCAAGCCGTTCATCTTCAAAACTGAAATAAAGCAGTCCGTTACGATCCATCCCCTGGGCCAGCCGATCCGCTTGAATATCCTGTCTTAATTCCTCCCCGTGAATACGTCCCCTGTTTCTCGGGCTTCCTGCAAGGTTAACTATCTTTAACTGGCTTGTTTCCATTAGGCATCTCCACGCCGATTCTCCGGCTATGATTCTTTTTCAATGGCATAATAGGCTTCTTCGAAGATGTCGATGGCGGTGTCCAACAACCCCTCGGTTATCACCAGCGCCGGCATCATTCGGCCCACATTGTTCCACCGGCCCGATTTCCAGAGCATCACGCCCTCTTGGAAGCATTTGCTCACCGTTTTTTGCAGAAGCTCGGGTGCGGGCGCCTTGGTCTTTTTATCGTGGACAAACTCCATCCCGATGAACAGTCCCTTGCCCCGGACATCCCCGATAAAGCGGCTCTTGTCAGCAATCGCTTTTAACCGCTCGAGGGCCGATGCACCCAGCCTGGCCGATCGCTCGCACAGGCCGGTATCTTCAATGACGTTGATGGCGGCCAATCCAGACGCACAGGAAAGCGAGTTGCCACGGAAGGTACCCACGTGGGCGCCGGGTTTCCAGGTGTCCAGTTCCTTTTTAAACAGGATTGAGGCCACCGGCAGTCCGCCACCCATGGTTTTGGACGCGGTCACGATATCGGGGGTGATGCCAAGCCGGTCGCAGGCAAACATGGAACCGGTCCGGCCGAAGCCGGTCTGGATCTCGTCCATGATGAGGATCAGGCCGTACTCATCACATATTCGTCGGACTTCCTTCAAGTACTCATCCGGGGGAATCACGATGCCGCCCTCTCCCTGAATCGGCTCGATGATCACACAGCCCGGATCGTTGGCGCTGCCGTCCGGGTCCTTGATGGCATGCTCGAGAAACCGGGCGCATTGCAGGTCGCATGAGGGATAGGTCTTCCCGAAAGCGCACCGGTAGCAGTAGGCATATGGGGCATGATAGACCTCCGGCATCACCGGCAGGAAATCTTTCCGGATGCCTTTTTTGCCCGAAGTCGCCAAACCTGCACCGGTCACACCGTGCCAGCCGCCCTCAAAGGCGATGATGGTCGGTTTTTTGCTGTTATATTTTGCCAGCTTCGTTGCAGATTCAACGGCATCGGTGCCGGTGGGGGCGCATAAAAACACCTTGCAGTTGTTCTTCAGCCCTTCGGGGGCGATGGCGGCCATTTTCTCGGACATCTGAACCCGCGCTTCTCCCGGAAAGTCCAGCCCGTGCACCAGCTTGTCCGCCTGCTCCTTGATTGCCGCCGTGATGTCAGGGTGGGAGTGGCCCACATTCAACACCCCGACACCGCCGCTTAAATCGATAAAGCAGTTGCCGTCCACATCCTTCAGGGTCGCCCCGAGGCCTTTATCCGGGGCCAGCGGCACCATGGCTGGATAGGTCAGAACCTGGGAATCCACTTTGGCCTGCCGATTCAACAGATCCCTGGCTTTGGGGCCCGGTGGCGCTACCGTCACACGCGGTGCCTCGGAAAAATTCAGTTTTTCAAAATAATCTTCATTTACCGTATGGTTCAATGTAACCTCCTCTACTAAAATCTTCGACTCGTTTCGATCGTACGGATTTAACATTGCAACTTTAATGCCAACTTGAGATACGGAAACTTAAAATAAACCACCTTTCTTTAAATCGAAAAAGCATGTTATTCCGGCTGGACACCAATTAATAATTGGCATGGAAAATGCTGTGTTAATCACCCAAGTCCGGAAAAATTGCGATTGTATTGCGATGGTAACAGTTTCAGTACTTTTGAATTGGTGATTAATGCCGAAATATCAAAATTGTACTGAAATATAATAATTATGGCTCAAGTCGAGACGCGAAGAATCCGAAGATAAGTTTTTAATTTAAGGAGAAAATCATGGCTGGAACCGATAGCTTTCGATACAACCGGCAAAACCGACCCACGAAGATCTCATACCGGACATGGTTATTGCTGCCGATCCCCATATCTTCAACCATCTGTACGGAGAAAAGCTTGATATCTTAAAAATATTTATCAAAAGCATGTGGAAGAAAAAGAATAATGTCTATTCACATGAATTGGCCACGGTGGCCATGTCGGAGGATGGCCTGTTGGGCATGGAATTGGGATATCCCGGTAAGGATAAGGCCAAACTTTTCCAGCAGGGCATGGAGGAGTTGGTTGAATTATTCGGCCGGAATTTTTTAAAAACCATGGCACAAAAACAAAAAGAGGGTCTGTCCTATTTCTCGCCCTACGTTCCGAAAGATGCTTATTATTTACTGTTCATATCCGTTCTGGAGACCGGGCGAAACAAGGGAATCGGAACACGGCTTTTGCTAAACGTGTTTGACAAAGCGCGCAAAGCGGGGTTTAAATCTGTTCATCTCGATGTGTTTTGGGGTAACCCGGCAAAGAACCTGTATGAAAGAATGGGCATGCGGTGCATGGTCGAGACGATTTTACCGGGATATCAAAAGCCCTTAGGCATTCATTACCGTATGGTTAAAGATCTAAGTTAACCAGTATGATTTGGTCGCTGAAGGCGATATCTAAATGAAAAAAATGGAAAAAACCACCAACTTGGCATATAACGACATCATGGCTGTTGCCGCTCTGTTTGAAGGTGCGTTTTCCATAGATTGGATTATCGAACTGACTGAATTGAGCGCTTCGAAAATTCTTTCAGCCTTTGAAGACGCAATTGAAAAAAAAATATTGCTAAGAAAAGACGCGGGAGAATTTAGTTTTAAAAACAAGCGCCAACAAAAAAAGTTCCTGGATGCCCTTGATAGCAAAGAAAAAGCCATTTTTCATCAGAAGATAGCAGCCATCTTGTTGAGAAACCCAATAGATAATGATGAAAAAATTCATTCCATAGCCAAACACCTTCTCCATCTTGATTACGACTTCACCCATTGTCAGCTTCTTATGAAATCCGGTGATATGTATCGGTATACCCATCAGTTTAAAGATGCTGATCGGTGTTACTCGAAAATATTAATCGATCTGAAAGACAAAAAGGAGGATGAAGAAATTTATCTTTACATTAATGCGGCGATTAATGCATCCAAAATCGTTGACACTACTGTAAGATCGAAAGAGCTGATCCCCATTCTGAAAAATGCCATTGTCAAGGCTGAAGCCAACGGCATGAAAAGGCAGATCGTACTCTTGGAGCTGCATTTGGCAAAAAATGAATGGTATCTTTCCAACTATTCGAAGGCCCTCAAGACTTTTGAGCGCGGTTTTTCCATGTCGTCTGAGATTGACGATGACGGTCTCCGACGTTCGTCTGCGGCGTTCAACACCTTTTTTCTGTATTTCCAGGGTCGTTTTAAGGAGGTTGTCCAATGCTACGAAGGGATAATGGAAGACGTAGAAAAATATCCCCTCGGTCAGTTTTCTGCAATGGCTACCGTGATGATCGGGGTCTCTTATGTATTCACTGGGCAGGTCACCCAGGGTTTCGGCCTGTTGGACTCGATTCATAATTATTGCAAAATAAAAAAGTATGACCCTGTTTTATGCCAGACAAATTTAGCCTTTGGGGCGCTGTTGCTCGGACTGGGGAGGATCGATGATGCCTTACGCTATCTTAAGACAGCACTTGAAAAGGCAACGATGGTGACCAATCATAGGGTTGAGCTGTCAATTTTTACACACATGGCTTTGCTACATCAGAAAAAAGGGCACCCAAAAAAGAGCCTCAGCTATTTAAAGAAATATACCGACAGGATTCGAAAAGAAGACATGTTCATCGTTCCATATTCCTCATTATTGGAGCTATGTTGGGTCCTGGAGCAGGATGGACTGCCCAAGGTCGGAAATGTTTCCTTAAAACGAGAAATTGATCGGTCGGTTCGGAGTAAGAATTATTTTGACAAGGGATTGGGCTATTATTACCGTGGCCTTCTTCTGAGAAGGCAGGGCCATCCGCGTGATAGCGTTATTCAGGCTTTTGAGAATTCGCTAAAATGGCTAAATAAATCCGGAAGCAAGGCAGAGATAGCGCAGACCCTATACGAACTATCAAAAGAATACATAGCGAAAGATGCCGGATCTAAAGCGCAGAAAGTAAAACAGAGAATTCAAAAAATCATTCATTTTATTGGCGTCGAATTTGTGCCGAATGACTTAAAGCTATTATTGAAAGACTTGCTGACGGATCAAGACCTTTATAAAGTAATTATCTTATTGAACCAAAAACTAACAAAACTTAGAGATAATAAAGAACTGGTGCATCAAATCATTTCCACCGCAAACCACATTACCGGTTCAGAGCGGGGTGCTATTTTTCTCATCGACAAGGATTCGCCATCAACGAAGCTGAAGCTCAGAGCAGCAAGGAATTTAACCTCCGAAGATGTCACCCATCCAAGTTTCAAGCTTTCAATGGAAACGATTAAAAAGGCGGTTTCCACCGGTGAATGTCAGGTTATGGAGATAAGGCAGAATCAGAATGATATTGCCCATCAAGCCGGTGCCATCACTTCTTGCATCTGTGTGCCGATGAACTACAAGGACGAAGTGGTCGGTGTACTTTACCATGACAATCGCCTGTTTTCGAATAAGCATAACAAAGGCGAACTTGAAGTTCTTCAGTATTTTGCGACACAGGCATCAATTGCCATGGATAATGTAAACGCCTATGAAGAGATAAAAAACCTTGCCCGGAAACTCAAAGAGGAAAAACAACAATTTGAAGAACAAGACTTCAACAGCATACACTTTGATGAAATTGTCGGTAAAAATCCTTCTTTCATGGATGTATTGAAAGACGTTGACAGGGTTGCCGGAACCGATGCAACCGTACTGATTCAAGGCGAGACCGGCGTCGGCAAGGAATTGATCGCCAGGGCGACCCACCGAAGCAGCCCAAGAAAGGATGGACCATTTATTCGGGTAAATTGTAGCGCATTTCCGGACACCCTCATTGCCAGCGAGCTTTTCGGACACGAAAAGGGTGCTTTTACCGGCGCCACGGAAAAAAGATTGGGCCGGTTTGAACTAGCCCATAACGGCACCTTGTTTCTTGACGAGATCGGTGATATTTCCATAGATGTTCAGATCCGTTTGTTGAGGGTTCTCCAAAGCAAAGAGTTTGAACGGGTTGGCGGGGAAAAAACGCTTTACTCTGATTTTCGCCTGGTGGTTGCCACGAATCGCGATCTCAAGCAACTCATCACCGAGGGCAAATTTCGTGAGGATCTTTTCTTCAGGCTGAACGTGTTCCCCATCCATGTGCCACCCATCCGAGAACGCAAAGAAGACATTCCATTGTTGGCCCAGCATTTCCTGAAAATTTATGCGGGAAAACTCGGAAAATCCATAGAAAGAATCTCAAAGGCCGATATGAAAAAGCTAATAGCTTATGATTGGCCGGGAAACGTCAGGGAATTGGAGAACGTGATTGAAAGAGGCGTCATCTTGAGCTTCGGCTCCGGATTTCAACTACCTGATCTCAAGGCAGAAGAATTGGCCTACGCTTCCGAGGTGCCGTTGACCACTCTTGCAGAGATGGAACGTCTTCTTATTGTCCGGGCGATCAAAGCAGCACGCGGAAAAATATTTGGTCCCGGTGGTGCGGCAGAACTACTAGATATTCATTCAAAAACGCTATATTCGCGGATGAAAAAACACGGCATCGACAAAAAAAACGTAGTGGGTTGAAACCCGCTATCCTAAACAGCACCTGTTTCTTTTCGGTATACCAATTTAGAGCCATTGACTGGGCATCACTTCCGGTTTTTTTGTGCGACCAGGTAGGAGAGACGTAAAATAACTAAATTTCGTCATTATTCTTAAATATCAGAATTTTTTATTCTTTAGATACTGCGCAGTAACGATAACTCTTAGAAGTTTCATTATAAAATGGCATTATCATGCTTGGCATATAGCTTGCTTATCAAACAGAGCGGGGAGGTGGACGGACACGGGGTGATGTGTTGATCCGGCACCGGGCCACTTCGAGCATTACGTCAAGGGAGAAGAATTACACAATATAAGAACAGGAGATTTAAATAAAATGAAAATTGAAAAGGTTGCCGTCATCGGTGCAGGTTTGATGGGTAGCGGTATTTCCCAAGCCATAGCCCAGGCCGGTATCGATGTGATCAATATTGATATCGTGTCTGAGCAAATTCAGAAGGCCCGGGACAATATCGCTGCAGGGTTGGATCGCCGGGTGACAAAAGGTAAAATAACCGAAGACTCCGCCCAGGGGATTTTGTCACGCATAACTTACAGCGATCGATACGAGGATGTCAAAGGGGTGAATCTCATTGTCGAGGCGGTCCCCGAGCAAATGAAGCTGAAGAAAAAGGTATTCGCCCAGATGGATGAGCTGGCGGGCCCGGCGTGCATACTGGTTTCCAACACTTCGGGACTCAGCATTTCTGAAATGGCCTCCGTCACCCAGCGGCCCGACAAGGTGATGGGGCTTCATTTTTTTTATCCAGCGCCCGTCATGAAGTTGGTTGAGCTCATCCGGGGAATTGCAACCTCTGATGAGACTTATGATGCGGTACGTGAGTTCAGTAAGGCCATTAAAAAGGTGCCGGCAAATGCCCCCGAGTTGCCCGGGTTCCTGGTCAACCGAATCCTGGTTCCCCTGATGAATGAAGGCGCGTTTTGCGTCATGGAAGGTGCATCACCGGTGGATGTGGACAACGCCATGAAGCTGGGCGCCAACCATCCCATGGGGCCATTGGAACTGGCGGATTTTGTGGGACTGGATGTCATGTTGGCTACCATGGAAGGACTTTACGAGGGCTTTGGCGATTCAAAATATCGGCCCTGCCCACTGATCAAGACATTGGTAAAAGCGGGACACCTGGGAAGAAAAAGCGGAAAAGGTTTTTACGATTATTCATAAGAGGAGAATTATCCATGCAGCAATTAAAGGAAGTGGTGATCGTCAGC
>JAFDDL010000733.1 GCA_019310865.1 Deltaproteobacteria bacterium
ACGAACGCATCAGCAGCCCCAGCATGCTTTCGGATGTTGTTCAGGCCTTCTTGAACCAAACGATACAAATTGATCTCGGTTTCAAAATCAAGTTTTACCTTGTCCATACCGGCCGTATTAAAATGAACCGCCATACCATGGGTTTCAGAAAAGCTTTCACAAAAATTGGAAATGGCTTCCACCAATCCCATCTCATCCAGAAGGGGGGGGCGCAACGTATATGAAAGATCCCGAACGGCCGCGATGGTATTTTTAAATATTTCAGAAAATCCGGCGGCTTTTTGTCTTTCTTCCGCAATTATATCGGGTAGGTTGTACAAAAGGGTGTCAAAGCCGAGCTTTAACGTGGCAAGGTCCTGGGCGATTCGATCATGCAGTTCGCGGGAAATCATCCGGCGTTCGCTCTCATGGGCATTTATCAGCGCCCGGGTGAGGGAATGAATTTTATCTTCAGCGTGTTTGAGGCCGGAGATGTCCTCAAATGAAGCTCTCGTTTTGATCAGTTTACCCTGTTCATCGTATTCGCCTGAAACGCTTACTTGCACATCAATACTTTCGCCGCTTTTGGTAACCAATTGTCTTTCAACACTGGACATTTTTCCGGTTTCGATTAACGCCGGAAACGCCTTTTTAAAGCCGGCGACGGATTCTTCCGTCAATAACGATGTCATATGTTTGCCAATGATTTCGTCTCGGGTATAGCCAAGTTTATTCAATAATGTATTATTGCGCCATTGATATCAAGAGACAGGTACATGATCGGTGCATTGTGATAAAGGTCCTCAAATTTCTCTTTCAGGCACCTTAATTCGATCTGCCCCCGTCTGCGCTCTATAATCCTTCCCAATCGCTGTGCAATGGTGTCGATCAGCGATCTTTCTTCCTTCAGAAAGGGCCCCTCATGACATGCCGGTTTTTCCGCCCGGTAATAAACCGCCACCGTCCCGCTTAACTGACCCTGTACAATGATGTCGGAAGCTAGCCACCAATCGGTTTTTGTAAAGTTTTTCGTTTTGAATTCTTGATCGCCCAGCACGATGCGTACGGTGGTGATGTCCGGATACTGCCAGGTCTTTTGGATGAGATCAACGGTCCCCTGAATAATTTCCTCAAGCGAAATACCTTTCATCTCAATCAGTTGCGTCATGTCAAAGAGGCAATTGAGCTCCTTAACACGCTCACCAAGATCATACGTTTTCTTTTTCAGTGCCTCCGCTGCCCGATCACGTTCTGCGATGTGCCGACCTATTCGGCGCATGCCCAGACCGATGCCGGCAAGGCCGAACAACCATAGTGCACAATGTCCGAGACCGATTGCAGCTATCTTTTCCTGTGAGATAGCCATGTAGGGTGCCATCGGTATCGCCACACTGATGCCGCCGCGGATTTCGCCTTCCTTGTAGCCCTGTTGGGCGTGGCACTTGAGACAGCCCTTTTCCGTCATCAACGGACGCATCAGGCGCAGGTGCGCCTCACCGTCAAGCATTTCAACGGAGGAGAATTCACGCTCGCCCCCCTCGAAGCCCTTCAGAGCCCGCTGCTCCCAGTCGTCTGGAGCGTTGGCCGGACGGATCGGACCGAGGCTGGTAATGTGCCCGCGCACGCCTTCGGCCTTCAAGCCCAACTGGTGGACTTGGCGTGTCATGTAGGCCGGGTTGATGAGCGTCAGCCGCCGGCCCGAAGGGGTCTCGATCTCGCGCTCCTCGACTTGTACCAGATACGGATTCGGTGGGCTCGATTCCGATATCGGAACATAAACGCCCCCGTGCCCGGCGTTCCAGCGGCGATAGATGACGTCCTTGGCGAATTGGGCTCTTGCGGCCATGGCCGCCGCATGGCGCACCGCATCCCGTTCGTGGAGGTAACTCCATGCAAACGAAACGCCAACGGCCAGCGTCCACAACGCCGCTATGGTCCATCCTAAACGTCTGGTCATATTCACCTCCCGCTCTGCACCATTTTCGCTCATAACCGTTTTCTATATTTAATACAGGGTCCATTTCCAGTACCGCTGGGCCTACAAATTTACCTCCCTTTTTCTCTGCGATTTGTTTTATCCATTCTCTTGCTGCATCAAAATCTTTTCCGTGAAAAAGTACTTCTGCCCCCAGTCCTCTCATTGCTGCCACTTTCCCAGGATTCGCTCCTTCTGGAACGGCTATTATCGCTTTAACGGCCCCAGGTTATGTTTATTGATATTTGACGCTGTTGTCCCATTTACGATTACCAATAATTACAAAAGGTATAAGGCTCGGGATTATCCACGAGATGGACACCCAACTCAGTCCCGTGTTTCTTAGTCCGACATAAAGATGTATAACCATTGCAATAGAAAGGATGAATAGTAAGTAGATCGGTAACATTAGTTTCCAATATTTTGTGTTTGGATGTTTCCAAGGTGCAAGCGAAATAATCAGAATAATTGCAATTATGAACAAAACGATGCCCAGCATTCCGTTGATGTTTTTGTGTTGGAATATCCAAATGACAGAAAGAAGTCCCACCCAAATAAAGCCTCCGAGCCAGCCCCCTATCCACCCGATTTTTTCACCTTTTCGATTCATCATTTCCTCCTTTACCCATCGACGCGCTTCAGCCGCGAGTATTACGAGTCATCTGTAACCTTACGTTCGAAAGGTGCTTACACCTACCCTCTGCATGCGAAATGAGTGCGGGGTTGACGTTTACAGCGAGTATTGAATAATTATTGGATTTCTGCAACTTGTTTCAACCGTTAGCACCGGGTGCTGTCTTGCCCAAAAACAAGTATTTTTCGAATTTAGATACATACCGAACGGAAAGCTCAGCATGTTTTATTTGGGT
>JAFDDL010000114.1 GCA_019310865.1 Deltaproteobacteria bacterium
TCAGACCTTTTCGAAGATCGCCACTGTCGATCATAACCTATAATTCCTCCGCCTGATTGGAACACCCTCGGTGTTTCTGGTTTTCGAACCCTTAGCCGAACGACCCACAATTTACGGTTGACATTTCAGGCTGTGTCTAACATATTTGTTCTTTTTAAGCAAATCGATTCAACGTACTATGATATAAACGAATCGGGCCCTTATTCAGCGCTGAGCCGACACCGGGAAATAGGGGGACTGTCCCCTAAAACGGATTTACGAAAGGACCTTTATGATACTGATTATCGACTTCGGGTCTCAATACAACCAGCTCATTGCCCGGCGCGTTCGAGAACATCGGGTTTACTGTCAAATTGAGCCGCCGGACATTTCAATTGATAAAGTTCGCGAATTGAACCCGAATGGGATCATCCTATCCGGCGGGCCCGCCAGTATCTACGAAACAGACAGTCCCAAAGCAAACCCGGAGATTTTCCAACTGGGTATTCCGGTTTTGGGAATCTGCTACGGCATGCATTTCATGGTCGACGCCCTTGGGGGAAACGTGAAAAGCGCCCAGCAGCGGGAATACGGATTTGCGGAATTATTGGTTAAAAAGTCGGGCCGGCTTTTTAAAGACATCAGCCCGAAAACCACCTGCTGGATGAGTCACGGCGATTCGATTAGCCGGCTTCCCCGGGGCTTTCAGATTTTGGCCTCGACCCAAAACACCCGGGTGGCAGCCATCATGCAGCCTAAAAAAAGGCTTTTTGCGCTTCAATTTCATCCCGAAGTCGCTCACACGGAGCATGGGAAAAAGATGCTGCGCAATTTCCTGCTCGATATCTGCGGATGCGCAAGAACCTGGACCATGAAATCCTTTGCTAAGGAGGCTGTGGACACGATCAAACGGCAGGTTGGTGAAAAGCGGGTGATCCTCGGACTCAGCGGCGGTGTTGATTCGTCGGTAACGGCGGCCTTGGTTCATCAGGCCGTTGGACGCCATCTCACCTGCATCTTTGTCGACAACGGCGTGCTTCGTAAAGATGAGGCCGCCAAGCTCAAGGTCATGCTGAAACAACATCTGAAAATCAACATTCGTTTTGTAACTGCCAGGCAGCAGTTTTTAAAGGCCCTCAAAGGAGTTTCAGACCCGGAGCGAAAGCGCAAGATCATCGGTCGAATATTTATGGCGGTTTTCGAAGCAGAGGCCAAAAAGATTAAAGACGCCGAATATCTGGCTCAAGGCACCTTGTACCCGGATATCATTGAATCCCAATCGGCCTTTGGCGGCCCCACCTCTGTCATAAAATCACACCACAATGTGGGCGGATTGCCCAAAAAAATGAAACTGAAATTGGTGGAACCCCTGAAATATCTGTTTAAAGACGAGGTTCGTGTTTTGGGAAAGGCGCTGGGCCTTCCCGATGAGCTGGTCTGGCGCCAACCGTTTCCCGGGCCGGGTCTTGCCATCCGGATCATTGGTGAAATCACGCCGAAACGCCTGACCATACTGAGGGAAGTCGATGACGTGTTGATCCAGGAAATAAAGGCCCATGGTTATTACAGACGGTTATGGCAATCGTTTGCCGTGCTGCTGCCCATCAAGAGCGTCGGTGTCATGGGCGACAAACGCACCTACGAAAATATCATTGCCATCCGTGCCGTCACCAGCAAGGATGCCATGACCGCCGATTGGGCGCGATTGCCACATAAATTCCTGGCAACCGTATCAAATAGAATCATAAATGAGGTCAATGGGGTAAACCGGGTCGTGTATGACATCAGCTCAAAACCCCCCAGCACCATTGAATGGGAATGACAACCATGAACGACGAGCCAACCAAACCCGAACCGGAATTCAAAATTCGACTCGATGACGAAACCCATGAGCCGGAAAACGAAGCCATACCGGATACCGATACGGACGGCGGAAAAAACAACCGCCGCATCAGCGTTCCGATGATTCTCGGTTCGATACTCATTCTGTTTGCCATCGCGGCAGGTTATTATGACATCCGCAAACGCGTCGATACGGTCTATAGTTCCGGCGAGCGGGATGCCCAGAATCTTTCCATGGATCTGCAATCTAAATTTTCGGCCCTATCGGTTAAATTTGCTGAAATGGAAGTGACAATAAAAAAGCTCTCTGAGATGCAAACCAACATGGAAAAACGGGTGGGTGAATCTGCCAAAAACCTTGATTCGCTGAATGGTCGCATGAAAAAAGCAGGCCGCAACATCGAATGGCTGACGTTAAGAAAAGCGGCCCAGAAAAAAGTCGACAGCGACCTGGCCAAAGTTGATAAAAAGATAGGGCCGATTTCAAAAGGCCTCAAAAAAGCCGGTGAAAGCATCGACAGCCTCGATAAACGGCTCGACAGTCGCCTTGGACAATTGCAAGGCAGCCTGCGGGAGATGACACTCGCTTTGAAAAACGCCCGGAACAAGATTGCCGCGGTTCAGGCGGAAAAGTCTTCCAAAAAAGAATTGCTGACGGAAATCCGTCAGATCGAAAACAGCCTCAGAGCCCATCGAAACAATTTAAAACTCACAAAACGCAGATTGGACACCAGAATCGGCGCGTTGGAAAAACAACTGGGCATCCAAACCAAGACCACCGGTTCACCGGTGTCAACCACGGCGCCATCAGCAGGCAAATCCGCCCAGACACCCACCCAAGAGACAACGAACAACTCACTTCCCAAACCGGGCCAAATGATAGAACAGGATATTAATCGTTAGTGCCCGTCAGGCGTTGCCGATGGGCTTTACATTTTTCATATATTCGTGGCGCTCCTGGCGATCCTGCGCTCCGATAAATTGCATGTTTTTCGAAGACTCGAGAATATAAGCAATTTTCAGCAAAACATAACCTCGAACCAAATATCCGATGGCAAATTGCTGCGAGGTGCTCATTCCGTTCATGCGCAATGCGTCGAAAACCTTGGACAGGATCGGTGCGATCTGCTGATAAAGCGCCTGTTGTGTATCGTCGAGTTGACCGGACTTATCCCCACCCCAAACCGCCGGTACAATATAGACAGCGGGCTCTTCCAATAGTTTATCATAATGCGCCTTGACCACATCGGTAACCGTCTCATCGATAATCGGCTCGATCATATTGGCAATGGCCATGATATCCTCATCCTGACCAATTTCTTGCTCCTTTGAGAATATATTTTTCACCCATTGGTTAAAACGGTTCTTCATGATTCTCTCCCGGGTATAAAAAACGACGCAGGGGCAGGGGCCGACCCATATCATGGCCCGCAGATGGAAGCGGTTTCCAAATTTGGAGTGGCCGTCATTGAATTATAAGGAAAGCAAAAACCATTCCACACAATCTAAAAATGATATTATTTTTTATTATCAATATCTTAAAAAAACTACCTCACCTGAGACATGAAGCGCGGATGGGATTTATCGGTAAGCAATTTCTTAATTTTTCGTTACAAATGTGAAATAAAAGTCATAGTCACTAAAAACTTAACCGAAAACTTTAAAGACCTTCATCAACTGGGGCAGCAATGTCAAAGAGGCGATTAACGCAATGAGCATCGCAATGCCGGTCAGAAACCCAAAATAGATGCTTGGAATGAAATTGGATAGCACCAGAATGGAAAATCCGGCAATAACGGTAATGGAGGTGTAATACATGGCAAAGCCGATACTGTGGTGGGACCGGTGAATGGCCTGCCGGTAATCACCGTCGATTTCAAATTCGCGTTTGAATCGGTGAATGTAATGAATCGTGTTGTCAACGGCAATTCCGATGCTGATGGCGGCAATGGTAATGGTCATCATGTCCAAGGGAATGCTGCACCACCCCATGATCCCCAGCACAACGGCGACGGACAACATATTCGGGAAAAGTGCAATCAGAGCGATTTTAACGGAACGAAACAGGATCAGGAACATGACGAGCAAAGCCGCCAACACCAGCCCCAGGGTTAAAATTTGTGAGCGAAACAGGCTCTGAAGCATGTTGTTGTAGAGAACCAGCATTCCGGTTACATGCACGTCTTCATTTTTGATGCCCAATTCATGGGTCAGGTCAAATTTTATTTTTTCCAAAAATGCATTTCGACGCATCGTTTTCTCGGAATCACGCACCCGGACGGAAAATCGCAACTGACTGTCCGGTATGGACAGAAAGGGTTTGACCATCAAGTTCTTATAGCTCTCCGGTATTTCATTGTACAGCAGGGCCAGTTCAAACGTGTCCAGTTGCGTGCCGTCATTGAGCCGTTCGGCTAGCTTGAGCATGGTGCCAAGCGACAGCACCTTGCCCGTCTCCGGAAGATTTTCGAGATAATCGTGAACCTTCACGCAAAGCGCCATTCGACCGGGCGTAAACCAGTATTTTTCCGTTGATTCCGGCTCGTCAAACTCGCTGAATTCATCAAATTCGTCAAAAACATCCTTTTCCTCGACCGCAACCTCGGTAACAATTGGTGCCGCTTCGGATTCACTCCCATTGACGTCAATGACCACATCCAGCGGCGTGGTGCCACCAAAATTTCGGTCGATAAACTTCATCCCCTGGTGAATTTCCGTGGATGCCTTAAAATAGTCGATAAATGAATTCTCGACTTCCAACCGGGTGATACCGATGCAACTGAGCAGAAACAACCCGCCTGCGGCCACGATAATCCATTTGCCTCGGGTTTCGGTGACCACCGCCAGAAAGGTCAACACGTGCGCCCGATCTTTCAACTCGGGCGGCTGATCTTTTTTAATAATGGCCAGGCCGCTGGGCAATAACAGAAATGTCAGGACCAGGGAGACAATAATGCCTGCGGTCATCATCCAACCGAAGGTGATCACCGGAAGGATATCGCAGATCAAAAGAGATGCAAACCCGGCAATGGTGGTGAGCGCTGCATAGAGACAAGGTACAATTTTCAATCGTATTGCCTCTAATATCAACTCCTTATGATCTGTTTCCGGATGCTTTGCATGAAGCTCTCGATATTGCACCACCAGGTGGATGGCGATGGCCATGGTGATAATCAATTGAAGGGAGATGAAGTTTGAAGAAATGACGGTCACCTCCCACCCGAAAAACCCTAGAAGCCCCATCATGGCCACCGTGGAAAACAGACAGCAGGCCATTGGCAAAACGATCCACCGAGGTTTTCGGAAAATGCCCCCCAGCATGACAATCAAAAAGCAGAAGACGCCCAGACCAAATCGTTTCAGGTCTTGCTTGATGAAACTCACCATATCATCGGCGATCATACTGATCCCACCGAGGAAAAGCTGGGCGCAGCATCGGTGCCGGTTCATAATCTGACGAATCTGGGTGATGATCTCATGCCTTTCCCGGCGCATCTTGTCCCGATGCTGCTTGAAAGACCGACTGACGGCCTCATATTCCGCCGTCTCTGCTACCGACAGCTGCCCCTCGGTGGCTTGCTCACGCAGGTGATTGCGGCGGGCCTGCAGATCCGAAAACGTCTTGTCCTCCCGCAGGTACACCAGAAGCGCCGTTGATGTCAGATCCGAACTTGCCAGTAAGTTGCTATACAGGGGGCTCTGCCGAAGTTCCATCTGTGCCCGATTCTTATCGACGCCCACTGATTCGAGGGTCACAATATTATCGGCAAGCTCGGCAAGGGAAACATCCTTGTTTTCAAGCAGCGGGGTATTCAGAATGGAAAACACCGATGTCACCGCATCCAATTGCATCAACTCTTTCTGAAGCGCGTACAATTTATTGAGTGATTCATCGGAAAACAGATCCGATTCCGGGGTGTAGGTCAGGATTAAAAAATCGCTGACGCCGTATCGTTCGGAAACGAGACGTGAAAATTTCAGGTCTGCATCATTTTCAAGCACCAGGGTTTCGGTCGACGCATCAAGGCGGAAATATCTAGTGTGATATCCGATGGATAAGACGAGCACACAGAGACATATGAAGACAAACAGCGGCCGTTTCAGTATCATGGCTCCGTAGCACCGGAGCCACGCAGATGTTCCGTTCATAGAAGAATTGTCTGTTTTGTTTAGTTAGTTTTGTTTGGGCGTATTGAGCATATCGAATACATCGTTAATGGTCCCGCTTTTCAGAATCTCACTGATCTGGGACTGATAGCTTCGAACCAGGCTCACGCCCTGCACTTCAACGTCATAGATCTTCCAGCACTCCTTGGACAGATACATTTTGTAGGTCAACGTGATCTTTTTGTTGTTGGACATCAAAATGGTGGAAATCTGTACTTTTTTCGGATTATGCCGGATGGGCGGATCGTAGACGACGGTTTCATTTGTATAATAAATAACATTATCCAGATACGAACTTTTCAGATGCCGGGTATACAAGGTGGTGAAGGTGTCCCGATCAGATGGGTTCAGTCCCCGCCAACCACTTTTCCCCATGGAAAGCTTGGCCATGGTTGGAAAATCGAATAAGGGCGACAAGATCGTATCGATTCGTTCTTTTTTTGCATCAACTGGAATCGATTCGCTGTCAAGAACATCGATAACGATGTTTATGTTTTCTTTGAGTATTTCCTCAGCAGGTATAACGTTGGCTGCAAAGCCTGTGGGATTTAAAGCAAATATGAATATAATCACCAGTATAAGTCTTTTCATGTCTTATTCCAATATCGCTATTTGTATCTCTGTTTGAAATTTTATTTTAACCTTAATTAATACACATAGTTATAAGACTTGTCAATTAAGAAAATTTGTCAACTCGCCAGTTTGGATTCGATGCGCTGAATATCTTCCGGCAAATCCACCTCGGGAGAATCATGGGCGGTGACAATCACCTTGAGGCGAAAGCCATGCTCCAGAACCCGAAGTTGCTCAAGCTTTTCGATCTGCTCCAGCCTCCCTTCCGGAAGCGTTCGAAACTGTTCGAGAAAACGCCGGGTATATCCATAAATCCCCAAGTGTTTGAAAATGTTAAAAGCGGTGTCCGTATCCCGCGCACATGGAATGGTCGACCGTGAAAAATAAAGGGCATACCCATCATTATCGAAGGTCACCTTCACGTCCTTTGGGTCTGTGATCTCCCGCTGTTCGACAATCTTAAATGCAAGTGTCGTCATATTTAGATCCGGATCGGAAAAAAAAGGGGCCACCAGCTCATCGATGCAGCGTGGATCGACCAGCGGTTGATCGCCCTGGACGTTGACCACCACATCGGTCATGTCCAGACCCAGCTTTTCAGCCGCTTCTGCAACCCGATCCGTGCCGGACCGGCATGCGGCGGATGTCATCAGCGCTTTTCCCCCAAATGCGGTCACCGCTTCGACGATACGCAAATCATCGGTTGCCACCACCACATCCGACACATTACGTGCCCGGCAGGAGCGCTCATATACATGTTGGATCATCGGTTCGCCGGCAATGTGTGCCAACGATTTTCCTTCAAACCGTTTGGAACCGTATCGAGATGGAATAACGACCGCTATTTTCATAAGGCATCTTCATTACAGGATGTTGTTGACCGTCACCGTTTTTTTGTCTATCAATTCGACAAGCCACCCACTTATGTGACGGGGCATTGATAACCAAAAAGGGACTGACATGAACAACGAAAAACTCAACGAATTATTAAACTCCGTGGCTACCGGCCGTGTCTCACCGGATAAAGCAGCCAAGTCATTAGCCCATCTACCCGTAGAGGATATTGAATATGCTCATATAGACCATCATCGGTCGCTGCGCAAGGGATTTCCGGAGGTTATATTCGGAGAAGGTAAGACGGCTCAGCAGATCGTGGGAATCCTGACCCGGATGGCTGACCAGGAGAATGTGGTTTTGGTCACCCGAATAGACATGGACAAGGCACAGACGGTCCAAGACAGCATTCCGGAGGCCCAATACGATGTGGAAGCCCGAATGATCGTCCTGGAGAAAGAAAAATTTCCCGTCAAGGGACGCGGAACGGTTCTGGTAATATCGGCCGGTACTTCGGACATTCCCGTTGCCAAAGAAGCGGCCGTGACTGCCCAGGCCATGGGCAACCGGGTCGAAACCATTTTCGATGTCGGGGTCGCTGGAATTCATCGGCTGCTGATGCATCGGGAGCTGTTGGAAAAAGCCACGGTCATTGTTGTGGTGGCCGGTATGGAGGGCGCCTTGCCCAGCGTCGTGGCCGGGTTGGTGAAATCACCGGTCATCGCCGTTCCCACCAGCATCGGATACGGGGCCAGTCTGGGAGGGCTGGCCGCTCTTTTCGGCATGCTCAACAGCTGCAGCTCCAATGTGGCGGTGGTGAATATCGACAACGGATTCGGCGCCGGCTACATGGCCGCTGCCATTAATCGAGAATGAAGCAGTAATTATCGACTTCCCCAGGTTTCTTGCAACCGATTGAGGGATCGGTTCAGGGCCTGAAACTGAAACACCTCCAGAGACACGGTCCCGTGGAATTGAGACAGCACCTCCACGATTGATTGCATCAGATTTTCCGATAAAACGGAAAGGGGCAAATGATCGCGGTTGCCGTCCACACCGTGCAGATGAACAATGGCGATACGGGGCGAGTGGGCGCCGTAAAATTTGGTAATATCCGTATGATTCACCAGAAGATGTCCGATATCCATACAGATTCGCAGATCGAACGTGGCCAGAATTTCGTTTAGCCACTCAATAGGATAATCGAGCGTTTCAATGGAGATTCGTCTCGGATCGATTCCTGCCCTGACGATGGTTTCAAAAAACGCGGTAAGACGACCCCACCACGCATCACGCCCCTGGCCATGGTCAGGGGTTGAATATAAGGGAATATGAAGTGTGCAGGTAGTCGGATAAAGGGGGGCGGCAAGATCCATAACCCGGCAGATGGTCTCCACAGCCGCCTTCTGTTGCAAAGCATTTGAACTCCCCGGCGAAATATCCGTGGGCAAATGAACATTATATGTTAGGTTGTTGTCACGGGACAACCTGGCAAGTTCCTGAATGTCGCCTGCTTTCGGCAATGCATTTTCATGCGCGCTTTCAAAAAACAAAAGCTCGACCTCATCCAGATACGGCGCAAGCCGTTTAACGTTGGTTGCCCAGTCGGCTGCATAGATAAAGGACGGCGCGCAGATTCGAAACGGATAGCGGCCCCCGGTGGGATTGGGCCGGCCGGGGAAAACCGGAATTCATAATGCCCCGCCCGCTACAGCCGCCAGAAGCAATCCGCATTCGCACACCTCGGTAAGGGCACCCAACATGTCGCCGGTGACGCAGCCCATCCGACGCTTATAGAACAGGATCGTAGCAGTGGTAATCGCAATAAACGCAGCAAGGAGCAGCATGCCCACCGGACCCATAGCCAGACAGATGATTGTTGGCAGCAGCAGGCCCCAGAATGCGCGAATTGGGATCGGCTCGCTGTAAAACGCTTGACCGATGCCGGCCGGCCGGCCATAGGGAAGCAGCCGCATGGCGATCATCTGAGTACAGCGACCAAATGCCGGGACAACGACCAGCACCGCAAACCGTGCCGTTTCAAGAGAACCGATACCGGCCCACTTGATGCTCAGTCCGAAAAAAATGGCCACAACCCCCATGGCGCCCATTCGGCTGTCCTTCATGATCTCAAGGGCCTTCTCCCGGGTTCGCCTGCCATAGAGCCCGTCGGCCGTATCGCCCAGGCCGTCCACATGAAGGGCCCCGGTCACCCAGACCAGAAACCCGAGATCCACCAGGGCACAAACCGGTGCCGGCCAAAGCTTGCAAGCCGGCATATCCACCAGGGCCAGCATGAGCCCGATGGTCAACCCCACCAGGGGAAAATAGGCGAGCATCTGCCCGGGTTCAAACCGGTCATTCTTCCGGATCCGAAATATGGTCAAAAACTGCAACGCTTCGATAAATCCGCGCATGGGTCTTTTCCCCCCTTTCATTATCTTTCCTTGATAACCGAGGGAATACCGGCCACCATCCAGACAACTCGATCGGCGGCGGCAGCCACCTTCTGGTTGGCAATGCCGGCTACATCACGAAAAATCCGCGCCAACCGGTTTTCCGGTACAATACCGGCACCCACCTCGTTGGAGACCAGAATCACCGGGCAGGCGGCCAATTCCAGCGCTTCGATCAGCCGGTCCACCTGCTGGAGAACAGTATCGGTGT
>JAFDDL010000115.1:0-9046 GCA_019310865.1 Deltaproteobacteria bacterium
CCACCTGTCGATTGACTTGCTCAATTATGCCAAGGCAGCCGATATCACCTATGCATATTGCGATCCCAATCAGTTGGTTCGCGATGTGGTTCGCCTGATGGCGTCCCAGGCAGCCGAGGCCGGGGTTACCTTGGAAATGGAGCCGGACGCCGGGCTGCCTTCCTTTTTTATGGATTCGGACGGAATTCAGCAATGCCTGTTGAACCTGGTGACCAACGCCATCGATGCTTGCGAGGCGGTCGAGGCGAAGAATCCGGAAAAAACAGTTACCATTCGCTCCCTGCGTGATTCTCGAAGCGTGGTCGCCTTTCAGGTGACAGACACGGGGATTGGAATGGATGAAGCCGTTCAGGCAAAACTGTTTCAGGGTTTTTTCAGCACCAAGGGGACCCGGGGAACGGGCATCGGGTTGATGATTACCCAAAAGATAGTCGACCTGCATGGGGGAGATATTGAGGTCTCATCACTTGTCAATGCGGGGTCAACGGTCACCATTCAAATCCCTGTGCGGAAAACGATGCCGGAAAAATAAACCCATACAAGTCCCCCTGAGTGGTGTGAGTCAATGGACGATATCCTGATCAAACCACAGCATCTGTGCAACCTTCTCGACGCCCTTGCCGTTGGCGCCATCCTGCTCTCGCCCGAAAGGCGCGTTCTGGCCGTTAACCGTTCGGCGGAATTGATGGCCAACATATCAGCTGAGGAAACACTCGGTAAACCGTGCCAAGATGTCTTCATGGACGTTTTATGCGGGGGGGAATGCCGGTTTGACCAGGCAGCGAAGACCGGGCCGGTTTTCGAGCGGGTTGAAATCGAAATACAGGACCCCAAACATGAGGTGCGCAGTCTCACCAAGATCATCCACCCACTTTACGATGCCGGCCGAATGCCGGTGGGGTGCATGGAAATTTTTCAAGATCACAGCGCATTTACGGATCTGATCAAGCGGCTCTGGTATGAGGACCGCCGTTTGAAAATCATCATGGAAAACCTGGATACCGCCGTGATGACAGTGGATCGAGGCGGTCATATCACCTTTTTCAACACGGCGGCCGAGATGATTACGGGTTTCGATCGCGGGCAGATTCTTGGAAAATCCTATGCCACCTTGTTTGCCGAGAAAAAAGATGACAACTTGAATCTTCTTATTCAAACGATTCAAGACGGCAGCCCGCGCTCGATCGGGGAAACCTGGTTACTGACCCAGGCCGGTGCAAATCTGCCGGTCCGCGCCAATTATTCGGCCATGAAGAACAAGGATGGTCGAATCGTCGGGGGACTCGTGACCCTGAGCGATTTGTCCTTGAAGCATCAGCTCGACAGCGCCATGACCGACCGCTACAGCTATTTTGATCTGGTGGGCAAGGACCCGGTGATGCAGCGTATCTTTGACATCGTTCCGGTGGTGGCGGCCAGCAATGCCACCGTGCTTGTTGAAGGGTCCACCGGCACCGGAAAGGATTTGCTTGCCAAGGTGATCCACACGGCCAGTTCCCGGGCCCATCGACCGATGGTGAAGGTCAACTGCGCCGCACTGCCGGACAGCTTGCTGGAATCTGAAATGTTCGGCTATGTCAAGGGCGCTTTTACCGGCGCCGATCGGGACAAACCGGGACGGTTTCAGGATGCCGACGGGGGAACCTTGTTCCTTGATGAAATCGGCGATATGCCCCTTGCGCTGCAGGCCAAGCTGCTTCGGGTTTTAGAAGACGGGGAGTTTTACCCACTGGGCGGTCGAAAACCGACGCGGGTCGATGTGCGAATCATTTCCGCGACCAATCAAGGGCTTGATAATCTGGTTCAGGAAAAGCGATTTCGGGAAGATCTCTTTTATCGATTAAATGTCATGCGCCTGGAGATACCGCCACTTAATGACCGGAAAATGGACATTCCGCTTTTGATATCGCATATTCTGAAACGGTTGGCAGCCGCGCAAAATCGTGCGGTGCCCCGGATATCCGAAGATGCCATGTCTATGCTGCTCAACTACCATTATCCGGGTAATATTCGGGAGCTGGAGAACATCCTGGAGCATGCATTGATTATCTGCCGCGGTCAGACCATCGATTGCCGGCACCTGCCCATGGCCCTTCAACGGGATCTGGGCCTCGGTTCACCGAAAAGCGCGCCGGAAAGCCCACCGGAGCCCGATAGCGTCCTTGAATACAGCGAAAAAACAATGCTCCTTAAAACACTTCAAAAACACCAGTGGCACCGCGGCCGGACCGCCCAAACTCTCAATATGGATCGAAGCACCCTGTGGCGGAAGATGAAAAAGTATCAGATTCACCCATAAACCGTATTCAAAATAGGTGAAAAATATTATGAGAATCCCCGGAAATCTTCTCACCACTGCGATGGCGGTTATGCCGCACACGGACGTGACGCGGGCCCTTGAGACGGCGTTGTCTTTGGACGTGCCATTCTGGCCGCAATTGCCCAATTACAGTTATTATGAGGACATGTACGTACAGGCTGCGGAACATTTTCCCGGCATTGTCCTGGACGTGGCGCAGCGCACGGTTCGTTTTTCCATGGATAAATTTGCACAAGAGTTGGAAACAGCCCTGGCGAATTTTGACGTTCCGGATTATTTTGACATCAGCGAGACCTATTCGGCTGTTTACCATCGATTCCTTGCCCACGATTTTTCGGACCGAGCTGCCATACGCGGGCAGCTCGAGGGCCCCATCAGTTTTGGATTTAACGTCCTTGACCAGGACGATCGTCCGATCCTGTTTGATGATACGGTCAGGCCGTTTATGCTGGATTTTATGGCCAGGCGCCTAAACGTTCAGTTGGGCCGGTTGAAGAAATTAAATCCCAATGCGTTCATGTTTGTCGATGAACCGGGGCTTCAATTTCTGTTTTCCGCAATGGCCGGATATGGCGACATGAAGGCAAAGGGAGACCTGGATCAATTCTTTGAACAGGTGGATCGCCCCCGGGGCATTCACTTATGCGGAAATCCGGACTGGGATTTTCTGCTCAATCTGGATCTGGAGGTGCTCTCGTTGGATATTTACACGAACGCGGAAATTTTTTCATCTTACGCCCCTTCGATTCGCAGATTCATTGATAAGGGCGGCCTAATTGTCTGGGGAATTGTTCCCACGGGGTTTGAATTGTTTGATTCAGAGGCAATTCCATCCCTGATTCAGCGTTTGGAGTCCGTTTGGAAGGTCTTGTGGTCAAAAGGTATCGATCGGCAGCAGCTTGTTGCCCGCAGTATGATCTCACCGGCAACCTGCTGCCTGGTGAATCCGGACAAGGAAAAAACTGTGGAACGGGCATTTTCGGCGGTGAAACAGATGGCTGTCCAGTTGCGTGAAAAGTATCACCTGAATTTTGAGTGATAGCTTGCATCATATTGCAACATTAATTGCGATATGATGCAAGCTATTGCATGAATGCAATATAAAATCAAATCGATGTGACCCACCTCTTTCCGTGTTTTTCCCTCATAATTCGCTGTAATTATTTCATTTAAAATATTCTTTCCGTTTTTCTCTTCGAACGGCATGGGAAATGCATTTGAGTATCGTAACCGCATCCGAAACGAATGGGAAATTGTTTAAGACAGGGGCTAAGGACGCATGAATACCGTGACATTACAGAAAAATGGTGGGGTTCTGACATCGGCCGGCGTGGCGGATGATAATTTTCCGCTGTTCTTTCTTGGCTACCGGGTTCTACTGGAAGACGGGTATCGGTTCAGAAGTTTTTTCAAAATGCTCGAACGGTATGCCCATCTGGCCGGCTGCAATGCGTTTTTCCCGGAATATCTTCGCCAGTACCGGGATTGTCCGGATGCATCGTGTTGTGACGCGTCACTGGACTGCCTGGAGCTTGGTAAAACGGTTGAAATGATCGGATTTCCCGGCAAACCGCGGATGGAAATATACAGCACGTTTACGGGGATTGCCGGTGGAAAGCCGTGCGAGATCAAAACTGTCGGCCTGGAATCATTGTTGGACATGCCCATGGCGCTTGGAAAGCTGCGGCATGTGGTTTTCGGGGACCGGGTCGATGTGTTTGAATTTGAAACGGTCTATACCATGTTTGAACTTATTGACGGCATCGCCTGGGAGTTGAGCTTTCACTTTACGCCCGGGCAGTGCGAGATTAGGAGGTGACGTATGTTTGAGAAGATCCTGTTTGCCACATCGGCCTCTCCTGCATCGGATTCGGCTGCCAAGGTCGCATTTGATCTGGCGGGGAGATATGAATCGAAACTGTTTCTGTTCCATGTTTATGGTATTCCGACCCGGGGTTTCAGCCGGTATGCCACGGATGTGCGGACCGGAGAGGAGGAGGATCTTGACCAGGAGTATGTGCAATGGGTCGAAGAAGAGATCAAAACAACCTATGCCAGTCAGATCGGCAAGGTAAAAGAATTGATCATTGATACCCGTGTGGGGGTCCCCCATACGGAGATCCTTCGAAAGGCCCGGAAAGAGGATGTCGACCTGATTGTTATGGGTGCGCATACACGGGAAGAAGATATCGGCGCCACCCGCTTTAGAAGTGTTCTGGGAAGTACCATGCAACGCGTTGCCAAGAGCGCCAGATGCCCGGTTCTGATTGTCAGCCGGCCGTGTGAGAATTGCTTCTGGTACTTCAACAACATCATTTTCGGCACCGACTTTAAAAAAGCCTCCATGTCGGCTTTTCTCTTTGCGCTGAAAGTCGCCAAGGAGATCGGGTGCAAACTCTACCTTTTTCATTCCGTGGATTTATCCGGTGTTTCGGTGGGCAAGATGGACGACCAGGCGGAGATCGAACGCAAGATTCAAGAGGCCCGGAAGAAGATGGAGTCCTTGTATGTCTCGAAAATGAATGGATTCGATAATTACGAGATCGAAATCTGGGAGGGTATTCCCTACGTGGAAATTTTAAAATACTCCCGAGAGAAAAAAGCGGATCTTATCGTTATGGCCCATCATACAAGGGAAATCGATCCGGAAGCGGCATTGCTTGGCTCTACGGTTGAACAGGTGGTGCTTCGGGCGGCGGCACCTGTGGCCAGTGTGACTCATCCGGACAAGGTGGCTGATGTCGCATAAAATTCAGGAGAATGCGGGCTAGGGTGTAAAGATGGATAAACCGAGGGTGCTGATTGTCGATGACGAGGTGGATATGAGAATTTTTATATCCACCCTCTTTGAAACCAACGGCTACAAGGCTTTCCCCACCCAGGACGGGCAGTCAGGCCTGAAAAAGGCCAAAGAAATTACACCGGATCTGATTATTCTGGACGTAATGATGCCCGGCGAAGGGGGGGTAAAGATGTTCCAGGGGCTTAAAAGCGACCAAGCCCTTGCCCGGATTCCCGTGATCATGCTTTCCGCCGTGGCCCAGAAGACATTCACCCATTATTTAACGATGCTCAACTTGCGAATGGACGGACGGCTGACAAATCCGGACGCCTATGTTGAAAAACCACCGGATGCCGACGAGCTGCTGTCCATTGCGAAATCGTTGACAAAGCCCAGCTGCAAGACCGATGGCGTTGTATAATTGATTTACCGTGCCCGGTTGGGCCGGTGGTCATGTGTTGACAAAACCGTTCCACTCGAAAGGGTGGCTGGATAGAAAATCGATAAGGAGATGATAAGAATGAACCGATCTGATCAATGGGATTGGAGCACCGACAAACGCATGCTGGCGGATATGGGATCATGGGAAGAGAAGTATGCAAAGCCCATGGATCCGGTTCCCAGCCAGGATGGAGAGCGGATCGCAGCAGTTGTCGGCACCGGTGAGATGGAGTTTGGCGTATGCGTCAACGGCGAGGTATGGGAAGCCGGTTATGATAAAGTCTGGCATCTGCAGTATGGACCGGATGATCGGCTTTCCGCCCTGGTGTCCGATACCGGCATGTGGACCGTCGCAGTGGAAGGGGCTGCCTGGGAAAACTCGTTTGAATTTGTCTGGCAGCCGGTTGTATCCGAAGACGGCGCCAATCTTGCCGTAGGCGGTCAGGCGGGCATGGAGTTTTGTGCCGTCAAAAATGACATACCGTGGGCGACTCGGTATACCAATTTAACGGACCTGACCATTAGCTCGGGAGGTGATAAAACCGCCGCAACGGTTCAGACCATTTCGTTCAAAGAGGGGGATATCTTTACCTTTCAGAAGGGGTGTTACTCGGTGGCGGTGGACGGTGTCGCCTGGGATACAAATTATGTTAATGTCTATAATCCCATATTTAATTCCGACGGGAGCCGGGTGGCGGCTGCGGTTCGCACAAACCTCTATGATTACACCATCGTCGTTGACGGCAAGCCGTGGGAGACGAGCTACCCTTCGGTCTGGGAACCAAAATTTTCGCCCAAAGACGGCTCGGTAACCGCTCCGGTGAAAACACCGAAGGGATGGATCCTGGCTGAAAACGGGCAGCCCCTGTGGAAACGGGCTTTCCAACAGCTTTGGCAGCACCAATACAGTTTGGACGGCAGCCGCTTGGCAGCGATTGTGGCCGTCAAGTTCGGGAAATGGACCGTTGCAGTGGACGGGAAACCCTGGTCGTGCACATTCGATGATTTTGTGGACGATCTGGTTTTCAGCCCGGACGGCAGCCGCGTGGCATGTGTGGGAAAAAGCGGTGATCAGTTGACCGTTGCCGTGGATGGCAAGCCCTGGGGCGACACTTACGACATGGTCTGGGCGCCGGTATTCAGCCCGGACGGGCGGCGGGTTGCCGCGACAGTTGAAAAGAACGGTCAGCAGGCCATCGTGGTTAACGGAACGGTGGTGTCCGATTCCTGGAGTGCGCTCTGGGCGCCGGTATTCAGCCCGGGCGGTGACAAGTTGCTCATGCGCGGTATTGCTATCAACAGCGCCCCCCAATATGTCCGCCAGGTGGTATCTTTGAAGGATCTATCAATCAAATAGGAGAACGTCACCATGCATGATGTCTACAGCTTTGTCAGCGGGCCCCTGGTATGGGCGGCCTTTATTGTCTTTATCGGCGGAAGCGTCTATCGAATCGCCTCCATTGCCCTTTTGACCCGGAAAAAGGATCCGGTGGTCTACTGGTACATGAATCCTTACTATGCCCTTCGTTCCATCTTCCACTGGCTCACACCCTTTGGCACCGAAAATATGCGACGGCACCCGGTCATGACAATAGTGGCCTTTGCCTTTCATATTTGTCTGATATTGATGCCCATTTTTTTATATGCCCACATGATCCTCTTCAAGGAAGCCTGGGGTGTGGGCTGGTGGTTTTTATCGGACACCACCGCGGAAGTCATGACATTAATCGTCATTTTTGGATGCATTTTTTTTGTAGTCCGGCGCATCACCCAGCCGGAAGTCAACTATTTGACGTCTGCATCTGATTATGTGATTTTGGCAATCGTCGCCGCCCCCTTTGTAACCGGCTTCTGGGCTTACCAGCAGTGGGCGGGGGCCGGCATCGTCACCATTATACATATTCTTTCCGGTGAGATCATGCTGGTTGCCATTCCGTTTACACGGCTGAGCCATATGCTCTTTTTTCCCTTTACCCGCGGGTATATCGGATCGGAATTCGGTGCTGTGCGACACGCAAAAGATTGGTAGAAAGGAGTGAATAATGGCCCAAGCAGTAGAGAAAATTGAATCAACCATAGCCGATATCGGCATTGACCAGGGGAGCCAGGGGCTCACCCCGGAGAAAATTGAACAGGTCATTCGCCAGGTGCTCAAGAGCGAAGGCGGCGGGCGGCTAAAAACTTATGTAGATACCTGTGTCCATTGCGGTTTGTGTTCTGAAGCCTGTCATTTCTACCTGTCCTATGACAATGAACCGAAGTTTGCACCGGCCGCCAAAGTGAAACGGACCCTGGGGACAATTCTAAAGAAAAAAGGGCGTGTCAGTGTTGATTTTATCAAGCGCGCATCGGAGATTGCCCACACCGAATGTAATCTATGTCGGCGCTGCGCCATGTATTGTCCACTGGGAGTCGATGTGGCGTATCTGATGCTGTTGATGCGCCGCATCTGTCACAAACTCGGGGTAACACCTCAGTATATTCAGGATACGGCCCATAGCCATTCGGCAACCATGAACCAGATGTGGGTTAAGGATAATGAATGGATCGATACCCTGTTCTGGCAGGAAGAGGAAGCCCAGGAAGAGATGCCGGAGCTTCGTATTCCCCTGGAAAAGCAGGGTGCGGAAATCATGTATTCGGTGATCGGTCCGGAACCCAAATTCAGGGCCCAGCTGATCTACCAGGCAGCCGTGATCATGAATGCAGCCGGTGTGGACTGGACCATGCCGGCCACACCGGGATGGGACAATTCCGACATGTGCATGTACACCGGTGATAATGAAATGATGGCCCGGCTCAAGCGCAAGCATTTTGAAACGGCCATGCGGCTGAAGGTCAAACGCATTGTCATGGGCGAATGTGGCCATGCATTTCGGTCGGTATACGACGTGGGAAACCGGGCCCTGGGCTGGCGTATGCCACCGGTTCCGGTGGTGCATGCCATTGAATTTTACTACGAGCTGTTAAAGGCGGGACGCATTAAAATCGCCAAAAAGTATGAACCACCGGTGACCCTCCATGATCCGTGCAATATTGTTCGGGGTCGGGGGCTTCACGAGATGCTTCGGTATGTGGCTCATGAAATCTGTGAGACGGTGATCGAAATGCATCCGAACCGGGAACATAATTTCTGCTGCAGCGCCGGCGGCGGCGTGATCAACACGGGCCCTCCGTATAAGAATAAACGTGTCAAGGGAAATCGCGTCAAAGCCGAGCAAATATTCAACGCCAAGGCCCGGGGGGCAAAGACCGTCATCGCACCGTGTCACAACTGCCATGGCGGTTTGGAAGATATCATACATCACTATGGCCTGGGAACAGACCTAAAGTTCTTGGGTGATATCATCTATGAGGTCATGGAGAAAACAGTTTCATGAAAGACCGGCCCCTGAAGCTGCGGGTCAAAAGCCAATCAAGGAGAGATCCATGAAAGTAACGTTCATTCGGTTGTTTTTATTTGTGATAGTTTGTATTTTGGCCCTGTGGGCGCCTGGCGTGGC
>JAFDDL010000115.1:9063-10873 GCA_019310865.1 Deltaproteobacteria bacterium
CCAGGAAGATGTGACGACTGTTGACGACAGTGCGTTTGCCGAACGAATGCGACCGCGGGTTGCGTTTTACCACGAAGATCATAATGAGAAGGCGGAGCTTGAAGACTGTGCAACCTGCCACCATCTTTACGAAGACGGGCTACTCGTCGAGGATGAATCGAGCGAAGATATGGAGTGTTCGGCCTGCCATGGAAAGCCCGAAGACAAGCACCAATTGTCGCTGGTGAGCATCTACCACAAGCAATGCAAGGGGTGCCACTTGGAGCAGAAAGCAGGGCCGGTGATGTGCAGCGAATGTCATGTCAAAACAAAATAATCGATTCGGAAAGGAAGGTTTCCCCATGGCAAAAACCATATTGGTCGTAGACGATGATCCGGTGGTGGTGAAGTACCTCGTGAGTTTATTCAACGATAACGGATATGATACCCAGACCGCCTCCAGTGGCATAGCGGCAATGGACGTGCTCAAAACGGTCAAACCCGACCTGATTACACTGGATCTTGAGATGCCGGAAGAGTGGGGGAGTCGGTTTTTTCGGAAAAAGGACAAAGATCCGGAATTTAAGGATATTCCCGTAATCGTGATCAGTGGGATGGCGGGCCGGCATGCTGTCAAAAAGGCGGTGGCGTATATGCCGAAACCCTTTGATCCGGAAAGACTGCTGGGGATCGTAAAGAAAACCATCGGTTGACCGCGCCAATATTTGCGCCGGTTGCGTTTTCGGCAGTTTTTGGTGTACGGTAATTAATATTGACCATTTATCACCTGAATCTTGTATGAAAGTTGGTGAAGATCTTTTTCCGGTATCCCATTGGCAACCATGGACAACGTTCAATCAGGCGAACACCAGCCCAATAGCCCCCTTTTAATCGTGGATGATGAGCCGGGTATCCGCAAGGTCCTGGCCATCAGTCTGGCCGATGAAGGTTATACGGTTCTCACGGCTCAAAGTGGTGAAGAGGCCCTGGAGATATTCCGGGACGCCCATCCGGCAATCGTGCTGACGGATATTAAAATGCCGGGAATGGACGGCATTGAACTTCTGAAGATAATCAAATCGGAGTCGCCCCACACGGAAGTGATCATGATTACCGGGCACGGTGACATGGAACTTGCCATTGAAAGCATCAAGCACGACGCCATCGATTTTGTCACCAAACCAATTATTGATGCGGTGCTGGCCATTGCCCTCAAACGGGCCAACGAAAAGATATTCATGCGCCGGAAACTGCAGGCAGCGCTCACAACAAGCCAACAACGCTACGGGCAGCTATTTGATGAGGTTCCGTGCTATATATCGGTCCAGGACCGGGAATTTCGACTGACCGACGTTAACAAACTGTTTAAAAAAGATTTCGGAGACCGAATCGGTGCTTTCTGTCACGAGGTCTATAAGCATCTCGATGCGCCGTGCCCGGATTGCCCGATTGCCAAAACCTTCAAAGACGGTCGATCCTACTCCTATGAAACCGTTGTAAGAACCAAGGACGGGCAGGAAAAGCAGATGCTGGTTTCCACCGCTGCGATTCGAAACGCCGATGGGGACATTACCCGGGTGATGGAAATGTCCACTGATATCACGGAAGTCAGGCGGCTTAAGGATCACCTGTCTTCTCTGGGACTGCTCATGGGATCGGTGTCCCATGGGTTAAAGGGACTGCTCACCGGACTCGATGGGGGCATGTACATCATGGACGCCGGCTTTAAAAAGAAAAGCCGAGATCAGATCGACGAGGGCCGGGACATCATTCGCATGATGGTTGAGCGCATTCGCAGTATGATCCAGGACATTCTCTATTACGCCAAAGA
>JAFDDL010000116.1 GCA_019310865.1 Deltaproteobacteria bacterium
TGGGGATGTAGCGGGCTGGAACCCAGTCACCCAGATGATCCAGAACCCAGGGATCCACGGCCTGGTATCCGGCCATTTTCAGCTCCCGAGTCATCATCTCCAAGGCCGTGCGCACATTTTGATCGCGCTCCATGCGCTCATCTTCCCGAAGATAGACTTGCTGCTGGGAATGGAAAAAGCCGAACACCGCAGAGCTCATGATGCCCAAAACGGCCACGGTGATGAGAATTTCCACCAGGGTAAACCCCGTATCTTTCCTGCGATATGCTCTCATGGCGCCGCCCTGATGGTTTGAAGCGCCACCCGGTGAAACCCGTGCCAGGAAACCGTCACCCGAACTTCCTTATATGCAGGCGCATTAAACGTATTGACGGAAACCGTGCGATTAAAGGGGCCGTGATCAGCCCTGCCATGAACATCGAGATGCACTTCAAGGCTGTCTGAAATGTCGGCATAGGCCGTCTCGCGCAGCGCCTCGAGTTTCCCGTGGGCCAGCGCAACGGCCTGGGTGCGCTGTTTGGCCAGGTGATTGTGTCGAACCAGCCCGCCGCTCATGGCCACCACGCCCAGAATCCCAATGGCAAACACCCCCAGCGCAATCATCAGCTCCAGCAAGGTAAATCCATCAGAATTTTCTATGAAAAAAACGTTTCGAGTCATCGGGTAATTCGAATTCTTCCGCTCATGGCACACACCACCTGCAAGGTCCCCCCTATTGTATTTTCAAGCGTCATCCGGGTCGGCGTCATGTTGCCCGTTGGTTTAAACACGATGCGATCCGTTGATACGGAAACCAGCCGAATGTTTGAAAAAACCCCTTGACCGGCCGGGCCAAAGCAGGTGGGCGCACGCGTTGCCGTCCACTGGCGTGATCCGCTGGACTGATCACCGCTTTCCAGCACATAGGAACCTAGCGTCGCGTCAAACATCATCCGGTACTCGCGATTGGTGCTCACCGACCGAGCCCTGGCATATCTTAGATCGTTCGCCATCTGCCGAACCGCACCCTTCAATTGATATCGCGGCCATTGGCTTTGAATCCAGTTCGGGGCCGCCACGCATGCCAGCGCGGCCAGACAGGCCACCACGACCAACAGTTCCACCAGCGAAAAGCCCTTGTTATGTTTCATCATTTTTCACTTCCGCACCGCCCCGTTTCATCGAGCAGATGCCGGTCTTTTTCCAGATACCGTCGTTTTCTATACAAACCCTTTCGCAGCCTATCATCGTCCGGTCGCTTGCGGAGCGCCCTCTCGATGCAGCCGATTTCAGCCCGGCACCGGGCGATTTTCTTCATCAAAAAATCGCGCTGAGACGTTACCGGCACTGCGCTTTCCCGAAAGTCGCCCGGTTGTTTCCCCGTCTCATGGGTAGTCGGCGAGCCGGCCTTGCGCACCGGCATCGTGCGGGCCACCGCAGGCAACTCACCCACAATGACCCCCGAATCGGCCGACGGCGGCGAGACATTGCTGTAGCGCGTGCGGCCTGACGCATCGACCCATCGATAAATCGATTCTCCCGGCAAAGCAGTGGGTTGAAACAGCCCAAAGGCAAACCAGACCACACACAACACCGAACGCAGTCGCACCTGACGCATGGCAGCGGATCCTATGCAAAGGAATTAGATAAACCTATTGTCCATTCAGAAATCGAGAAAATTAGCCATTTCCGGATGGGCACGGATTTTAGGGGAGACTCTACACCCTGGCAACTGCGGAAAGCAGCCCGGGGGACACGGCGAAGACTACTCGGCCTCTTTGATCAGTAGCTTCTGGCCGGAATAGATTGAACTTTTTTTGGACAACTTGTTTAAGCGCACGAGCGTCTCGATGCTCACGCCGTAGTTTCTGCTGATCCGGTACACCGTTTCACCGGATTTCACTCTATGATAAACAGCCGGCGCCTTGTTCTGCACCGAGGTCTTGTCTTGGGCCGACGGCTTGTCCTGAACCAACGGTTTTTCCCGGACCGATGCCTTGTCCCGAACCGGCGGCTTGGGCGTGGATGCCTGAGTGCGGATTTTTTCCGGCTTTCGCGAAACCTTTTTAATGCGCGAACCATTTTTAAGTGCAGCGACATCCTGTGAAAACCGATTGAGTCGCAAAGACGTAGTGGCATCCATGCGTTGCAGGCGGGAAAGATGGTTTTTATGAAGCGCCGACTGCTTTTCCAGCTGATTTATTTTCGCTTCCACGGCTTCCAGGTTCGCAACGCGCTCTTCTAAATAGCGGAGCTTGTCATACACCGGTTCAAGGGCACGGTCGGTGGAATCGGCACCGCCATTGGACAGCAGGAAAAAAAAGAGGATGACAATGGCAATCAGTCCGATGCCCATCAAAATAAACGGGGTCTCCTCGGACCTGAATACTTTCTCCCAGAAGGTTTTCTTTTCCCGGTGCCACAGTGCGGATGAATCGGTTAATATAAAATCCTCATCGGTCAACTCATCAGTGTGGCCCAACTCATCTGCATGGTCTAATTCATCTGAATTGTTCAAGATATCGTCGTCATTCCGATCCATTTATTATCCCAGTCTCCTGACCCTGGTAAAACCTCGAAGGCTCTCAGTCGTCCACTTGGACGGTTTCAACCAGGACTCGGGCGGTTCCTTTTTTATAAAAACCGAGCTTTTTGGCCGCTTGTGCCGTCACATCGACAATCCGGTTACCGACAAACGGCCCGCGATCGTTGACACGCAAAACAAAAGAGCGCTTATTGGACAAATTCGTCACCTTCACATAGGTCGGCAGGGGTAGGTGTTTATGCGCGGCGGTCATGCCCCTGGGATGAAACGCCTCACCGTTGGCAGTCATCCGCCCCCCTCTTTGCTTGTATGTTTCGTAACCGTACCAGCTTGCCGTTCCTTTTTCCCGGTACTTTTTTGCAGAGGCGACGCCCATGGGTACGTAACGTTTGCCGAAAACCACATAGGGTGATGTTTTTACCTTGTTTTGGCGAATTGCCTCCTTGGGCGACATCCCGCCGATGGATTCAATGCCCGAGTGGGTAAAGGGCCAAGTCACGGGGGCCTTCACCACATGAAAGGACAAATCGCCGACCTTATATACCACCTTGCCGGTTCCCCTGGCAACCTTATAACCGGCTTTCCCGGTTCCTTTGGCAACCTTGTAGCTGGTTTTTGCGGTTTTGGAAGTCACCTTATAGGTTGTCGAAACCACAGCGCACGATGAGATAAAGAAGAAAGTCAGTGTCAGGATCGTCGTCTGCTTCACCGTATCTGTCCCATAAACCGAACAAGGGCATCCCGCAGTTGGAAGCTAACCTCACATCTCAAATTCCACCTGACAAATCAAGACTTATTTTGTAATTTGGGGGACGTTCCCAACTTTTAAACTTCGTGATTTAGGGGACGTTCCTACTTACCGACAATTAAGTTTAAAAGTTAGGAACGTCCCCCTTCTGTTCACATTATCCGGCCCGTCCATCATCACACGGTTCGCCCATATCATCCATGCGCGAACTTTCGGCCGAAACCGGCGCCTCACAAACCGGGAGTGATGACTTAGGAACCATCACCTGATCGCAACATTCCGGTACATTGCTTTCATCTGCTGCCAGTTCCACCTGTTTTCCACAATTTTCACAGGTGTAAGTTTCCTTTGCGGTCATGATTATTCCCCTTTCAAGTTCCATTTGGTTTAATTTTACTAATAATTCATCCTCCGGTTTCCGTCAAGTAATTGGGAATTTAGGGGACGGGAAATTTAGGGGACGTTCCTAACTTTTAAACTTAATTGTCGGTAAGTACAATTAAGTTTAAAAGTTAGGAACGTCCCCCTTCTATTCAAAATACAGTTGCCAATTGATTTTGGATCATATACATATGGCCCGCTTATTGAAGCCTACTATTATTTATTTGCGGGAGAACTAAATGAGAGTGTTGATTACAGGCGGTGCCGGATTTATTGGGTCCCACCTCGCTGAAGCCTATCTGAGAAACGGGGATGAGGTCTACATCATCGATGACCTGTCCACCGGTTCACTGAGCAATATCAAGCATCTGCAAAGCGAAGTCGGATATACAAAACGCTTTTTCGTGTTCACGGACACCATTCTCAACGAAGACCTGATGCTCGAACTGATCGCCACCTGTGATGTGGTCTATCACCTGGCCGCCGCTGTGGGCGTGCGATATATTCTGGAAAATCCACTTGAGTCGATCACCGTCAACATCCGGGGCACCGAAACGGTTCTAAAGCTCTGTTCTCGTTTTAAAAAACGGGTTCTCATCACCTCCTCCTCCGAGGTATATGGAAAACACTCCCACGCACCGCTGGTGGAGACCGACAACATCATTTACGGCCCGTCGAGCAAGTTCCGCTGGAGCTACGCGGCCTCCAAACTAATGGATGAATTCACCGCCCTTGCCTACTATCGGACCAAGGGGTTGGCGGTCGTTGTCGTTCGTCTATTTAATACGGTGGGTCCCCGGCAGACCGGCACCTACGGCATGGTCATTCCCAGATTCGTCTCCCAGGCGCTGAAAAACACGCCCCTAACAGTCTATGGCGACGGGCGCCAGACGCGAACCTTTACCTATGTGAAAGATGTCATCAATGCATTGACGGCATTGATGGGCGCAGACAAGGCGCCGGGTGAAGTATTTAATGTCGGCGGGACAGAAGAAATCAGCATGCTTGAGCTGGCAGGAAAAATCGTCAAGGAGACCGGCTCCGAATCCCCCATTGAACTCATTCCTTATGAACAGGCGTTTGAAAAGGACTTCGAAGACATGCGCCGGCGGGTGCCAAGCATTGAGAAAATCAAAAAAATCATCGGCTTTGAACCCAAAACCAACCTGGACACCATCCTCAATCAAGTCATCAATCACATGAGACGGCCTTAACTAAATCTTATATTTCCCGAAGTCCTCCGGAGACAGACTCTCAAGATAATCAGCCCACTTCTTGCCTTCCTGGCTCTTATCCAAAACCTCGGCGTCGCTATCCAAGGTCGCGGATTTTTCGATTATTTTATCATCCACGTAAATAGGCGCGCTGAAACGTAGCGCGATGGCAATGGCATCGCTGGGCCGAGCATCCATATCAAACGACTGGTCACCGGACGTAAAATATATTCGGGCGAAAAATGTGTTGTCTCGAAGATCACATATTTCGATTTTGTTAAGGGTTACATCCAGCTTTCCCATTAAATTTTTCAAAAGATCGTGCGTCATGGGACGCTCGAATTGCACATCCTGCAGAACCGACGCAATGGAGGTGGCTTCGAGCAAACCGATCCAGATCGGTATGACCTGCTCCTCGTCGTCGGTCTTGAGGATGATAATCGGATTATTGGATGCCGGATCCATGGTCATGCCGGCTATACTGGCTCTATGCAGCATAACTTTCTCCTTTACCGTATGAAAATCCGTCTCCGGAGCCTGCCGGTTTTCCCCGCAGGGAGTGATGAAAGGCTTCTTCAATGCGCACATCCACCAATGTGCCCACAAGCGACTGCCTGGCATCATTCAAATTCTCATTCAGTGAAAAGTTAACAATCTTATTGGTAGAACTGCGTCCACTCCACTGCACGCTTGCCGCAGATTCGCACGACCCGGCATCACCCCCGCGCTTACTGGTGCCTTCCACGAGAACGCATGCGGTGGTCCCCACCAGCGCCTGGTTCTTTTCCAAGGTCGTTTTCGACTGCAGGGCCAGCAGCGTCTGAAGTCTTTCATCCTTTATCGCTTCGAGGACCTTGTCTGTATACGCCGCAGACGGTGCATTGGGTCGATCCGAGTACTTGAATGCAAACACGCTGTCAAATTCAACCCGCCGCATCAGCGCCGGCGTCGCGTCAAAATCGGCATCCGTCTCGCCGGGAAAACCGACAATGAAATCAGACGAGATGGCAATATCAGGACAGACCGCGCGCAATTTATCGATTTTTTCCAGATACTGCTCGCAGGTATACTTACGGTTCATGCGTTTCAATATCCGATTGGCACCCGATTGAACCGGCAAGTGAATATGACGGCATAATTTTTCCAACTCACCAAAGGCCGCCACCAGCTCATCGGACAGATCCTTGGGATGCGAGGTGGTAAATCGAATCCTTGCCAATCCGTCAATCGCATTCACACGGGCCAGCAGCTCGGGAAACGAGCAGAGCCCCTCTTTTTTGCCGTAGCTGTTCACATTTTGTCCCAGCAGGGTCACTTCTCGAACCCCCCCGGCCACGAGCCCTTTAATTTCCGATACGATCTCATCCGGCGACCGGCTGGTCTCTCTGCCGCGCACGTGGGGCACCACACAATAGGCGCAAAAATTATCACATCCGCGCATGATGGTCACAAACCGGGCAGGCGCCATGGCTTTGGTTTCAATGGGAAAATCCATCACTGGATCCACCACGGCCGACATATCCACATCCACGATGCGGCATCGCTTTCGGCCGATTCGATCGATCATCTCGGGAAGCCGCCCGAGGTTTCGCGTACCGAACACCAGATCCACATGCGGCACGCGCTTAAATATTTTCTCGCCTTCCTGCTGGGCCACGCAGCCGCCGACACCGATGATCAGCGACGGTTTCTTTCGCTTGAGCTTGGCCAGGCGCCCTAAAAAACTAAACGCCTTCTGTTCGGCCTTTTCCCGAATGGAACAGGTATTGAGCAAAATGACATCGGCCTGGGAAAGCGCATCGGTAAGAGCATAGCCTTGCGGTTTGAGCATGCGCGCAAACTGGTCCGAGTCATAGACATTCATCTGGCATCCGATGGTCTGTATGAAAAGATGTTTTAACTGCATTTAACCGTCAACTTTCATGAAATCAATTCGATTCCACCCGCTCGATCCGCATTTGCGCCCCAAGATCCTCAATCAAATCCAGGGCCTCGTCTTCCCGGCCCGGTGCAATCATCAACTCGATCAGGCCGGCTTTTGGATCCAGTGTCGTTAAAACCGCGACACCCTCATAAGCCTCTAAAATAAATTTAATAAAATGAATCTCGCGCCGATCGATGCGATATCGTTTTTTAATACTCTCCAACTGCCCGTCCCAAATAATCTCCCCGGTCCAGCATATTTTTTCCCATCGGAAATGATCAACACAGTAGTTCAGAGTATCACCAACCCCCCGGCTTATCAATGCAAATTCCTAAAAGAGGGGTCTCAACGGAGAAGGGGTCTCACCTGGAGAAGGGGTCAGGTCTCAACACTTGACAGTCTTGTAAAAGACTGTCAAGTGTTGAGAACTGACCCCTCGGGAATGTCCCCCTAAATTTATGGAAAAACGATACCACATATCAGAGCCCGACAAGCAAACCGTCACAACGCTGATCAAGGACCTAAAATGCCACCCGGTGATTGCCGTCATCCTGGTAAACCGAAACATTCATACCCCCGAAGCGGCCGAGGCCTTTCTGGCCGGCAGCCTTTCAAACCTGCGGCCGCCCTTTAAGATGAAAGGCATGGACGCAGCCGTGCGGCGGATCCAAAAAGCCCTGATCGAAAATGAAAAAATATTGATTTTCGGCGATTACGATGTGGACGGCGTGACGGCCACCGCGCTGTTGTACCAGTTTCTGTCGGGTCTGGGCGCTCGGGTTTCCTACTACATCCCCCACCGGACCAAAGAGGGCTATGGGCTGCGCGCCGGGCATATCCATAAAATCGCTGTTACCGGAAAATCGAACCTGATCATCACGGTGGACTGCGGCGCAGACAGCCACGAAGCCGTTCAGACCGCAGCAGAAGCGGGCATCGATGTCATCATCACCGATCACCACCTCCTGCCTGACACCGCACCCCCGGCCGTTGCCGTGATCAATCCCAAACAGGCTGATTGCCCGGCCGGGTTTGACATGCTCGCCGGTGTGGGCGTCGCCTATGCCTTGCTCATCTCACTGCGAAGTCACCTTCGGGCCGAGGGCTTCTGGAAATCCACCCCTGAGCCAAACCTGAAAGACCTGAGCGACCTGGTGGCCCTGGGCACTGTGGCGGACGTGGTGCCGCTTCGCGATGACAATCGGATTCTGGCCAAGACCGGCTTGACGGTTATCGATGGAACCAACCGGCCGGGCCTGGTCGCCCTGTGTGAGACAGCCGGACTGAAAGATAAAAAACCCACTGCAGAAGACATCGCCTTTCGCCTGGCACCGCGCATCAACGCCGCCGGCCGCATGGCCCATGCAACGGCTGCAGTAAAACTACTGATCACATCCGATATGACCCAGGCACGCAGAATTGCCAACATGCTCAATCGATTAAACACCCGGCGCCAATCGGTGGAGCAGCAGATGACGAACCAGATTCTCACTTACATCCAGTCCAATCCAACAATCCTGCAGAAAAACAGCCTGGTTCTCAAACATCCCCAATGGCACGAAGGGATTCTAGGGATCGTGGCATCCAAGCTCGCAGACCGGTTTTACCGCCCGGTGGTTCTCATCTCCCTGCGAAATAAAATCGGCAAGGGCTCGGCCCGGAGCATTCCCGGCTACCACCTCTATAATGGCCTCAAACAGACCCGGCATCACCTGGTAAGCTTTGGCGGACATGCCATGGCAGCCGGCCTGCAAATCGAGCCGGATCGCATCGCCTCATTCTGGAAAGAGTTCGATGCCTGCGTCACCCGGGACACCACCGCGCAAGATTTCCTGCCGCCGGTCAACATCGATCACATGCTGAGCCTGAACGACATCACCCCGGAATTGGTCACGGCCCTGGAATCGCTGCAGCCCTTTGGAGAGCAGAACCCCGAGCCTTTGTTCATGGCCCGAAATGTCGAAGTGGTATTTTCTCGAATCGTGGCGGAAAGGCACCGGCAAGCGCGGTTGAAACAGGCCAACGCAAATTCAACCAACGTTTTCGATTCCATCGCGTTTAATATCGACCCGGTCGAACCCCTGCCCCCGAGGCTCGATCGTGTGGCCTTTCACCTTCGATGGAACCGCTGGAACGGCAAAAAAACCATACAGCTAATGCTCATCTAACCCGAGCAGGAGAAGAGGTCACTTGACAGTCTTGGAGACCTGACCCCTCGTACCCTCACCCATCCACCAATAGACTCAC
>JAFDDL010000117.1 GCA_019310865.1 Deltaproteobacteria bacterium
ATCAGTTTCATGGTGGGCCTGTTTATCAAGCAATCAGAGAATAGATTTCCCCTGTTTGATGATATGGTAAATCTGGGTATTGAAAGCGGATTTGGAAACGATTGGAGTAAAATTATTGCTCTGAAACTTCTAGGCGATGGTTCCGGGCCCGGCGGTACGGCATGTGTATACGAACCCCAGAACCGAGGCCCGAAGGGATTGGGGATTATGATGACGGACCCCGAAATTTTAGAGGCCAAAACCATTCAAGCCCATGAAGCCGGATTAAGATGCAGCATTCATTGCGTCGGGGACCGAGGCATCGATATCGCCCTGGATTGCATCGAAAAGGCGCAAAAAAAGAAACCGGTGGCGGATATGCGCCACCGATTGGAACATATCACCTTATGTACACCCAAACAGCTCAAACGAATCAAGGAATTGGGCGTTATTCCTTCAAGCAGTATCGGGGCCAATTATCGTTTTGGGGATCAGATCGCCGAGAATTTCGGGCCTGAGCGAAGCCGCTGGATCTATCCCCAAAAAAGCTTGAAAGATATGGGTATTATTTCTGGTGGTAACAGCGACTACCCGGTTGTCGCTTCGGATCCATTTGAGCAGATGTACGCCGCCGTTACGCGCAAAACCATCAACGGAAATCTGATTGCTCCCGAAGAAGCCATCGACATCATGGACGCCATTCGGGTATATACCTGGAACGGCGCCTACCTGAGCAAAGATGAGAATAAACTGGGTAGTATTGAACCCGGTAAAGTGGCAGATCTCATCGTCATCGACCGGGACATAACCTCAGTACCACCCGAAGAACTGCTGGAAACCAAGGTATTGACAACTATTGTCGATGGAAAAACCGTCTATCAAAAATAACACCAATGCAGCAAAAGTCGGAGGGTAAGCATGAATGCAGATCTAGTTATTAAAAACGGCAAAGTGATTACAGTCGATCCTGACTTTAGTATCAAACAAGCAATTGCTGTAAAGAACGGTAGGATTTTGGCCGTCGGCAGCGACGGTGACATGGCCCAGTACATCACAGCGGACACGAAAGTCCTTGACCTGAAGAGCAAAACCATTTTGCCGGGGATTAATGATTCTCACATGCATGGGGCTTCTTTTGGAATGGCCCGGCCACCCTTGTCCCTTGACCTATCCTTCCCAGCGGTTCAATCGATTTCTGATATGGTCGATATCCTGAAAAAAAAGGTCGATGCAGTTGAAAAGGGCGAATGGATCCGCGGTGGTGGTTGGGATCAAGGGGAAATCGAAGAATGTAAACACGACCCTGCCAGAATGCCCCGAAAGTCGGATTTGGATTCAGTGTCCCCGGATAATCCCGTTATCTTTTTTGATTTCTCCGGGCATACGCTTTTAGTGAACAGCAAGGCTCTTGAATTGGCAGGTGTGACAAAGGATACACCCGATCCGCCAACCGGAGAGATTGAGCGGGATGCGTCAGGGGAACCAACCGGAATTTTCAAAGAACCGGGTGCAATGGGCGAAATATTCTCAGTAGCGCCACCGCCTTCTAAAGAACAATTGAGAACCGCTGTGCTCACCAATCTCACCTATCTGAATGCAAATGGTATTACGAGTTTCACGGATGCCGCTGTGGGGCCTGGTGGCCAGGATACCTTTAGCAACGAAATAATTGACATATACCAGGAATTATTGACCGAAGGCAATTTGACAACAAGGGTGACCGTTCTCCTTCTCCTGGGCAACTACGGGGCACTGACTTATGAAGAATTGGAAAACGGGATTAAAAATTACACGGCTCCTGCTGGTGTTGACAAAAACTGGCTTCAATTTCCAGGCGTGAAGTTGTTTGCTGACGGAATCCCCTTATCGTACACCTCGTGGATGAATGAGGATTACGTAAGTGGTGACGCCGGGAAAGGAAAATCTGTTATTCCGGGCGAAACAGAAGAAGAACAACGAAAAACTTTAATTGAAATGGTAAAACTGGCGCATCGCCACGGCTACCAGGTCGGAATACATGCGACTGGCGACAGGGCCATCGATGCCTCGATTGATGGCTTTGTCGAAGCCGTTAAGGAAGGCGGCGGTGATCTGCGTCATTATATCATTCACGGTGATTTTGTTTCACCTGAAGGGGCTAAGATTCTAAGCCGGTATAATTTTGGAATTTCCATGCAGCCTTACATCCAGGTCAAAATTTGTGATTTTGAACCCACCGTTGTGGGTGAGAAGCGGGCCGCTTATGAATGGCCGACCCGAACGGTTCTGGATGAAGATGTCAAACTAACCTTTAGTTCCGATGCACCCGTGACGGAACCCAACTGGCGGTTGGGTGTCCAAGCCGCCGTGTTACGAGAAGGACTCGCATCGGGGAAAGTCAGCGGGCCTGAACAATGTGTCACGGTGGAAGAAGCCCTTCGTGCTTATACCATTACCGGTGCATGGCAGGATGGGATGGAGACCGTCAAAGGATCTATCGAAGTTGGTAAAGTGGCTGATTTTTGCGTAATCGGAGATGATATATTGAGCATTGATCCCCATAAAATCGGCGAAATCCCAGTATTGATGACAATTGTTGACGGTCGGATCGTCTTTGATGCAAGCATCGATCAAGCCTCGTAAACAGTTTTACCGTTCACTATCGTCACCAGCACGTTGGTATCTAGCAGCGCTTCGGGGGGTAGCTATTGATATTTCCGGTGTTGTCATGGCAAAAGACTCACCTTCCTTCCCGTTTCTTTCATGGGAATGGCAAACAGGGCAGCCAGGGCAATGGCGCTTCCCATGAAGATAAATCCGGCCAGGTAAGAGCCCGTTACATCAATCAACTTTCCGGTTACAATAGGCCCCAGAGAACCCGACACGCTTTGGAACATCATCATAAAGCCCACGGCAGTTGCCGCCAGCTCGGGCCCAACTGATTCCATCTCAATGGGCATGGTAAATACAATAGGCATCAGTGCGCCGATGCCGGCGCCGGTGATGACGAGCATGAGAATCAGGGGAATACCACTCAAGCTCGAATAGGTGAAAACGCAAAGGCCTGCGATGGTCGTTCCGAAGATGATAATCGGTTTTCGCCTGCCGATCGCATCTGAAATCCGACCGCCGACAACGTTGAATATCACGGACACGGCCATGATGATAGCGGCCAGTTCACCTGCGTGGGCGATCCCCCTTTCCGTCAGGCTGATGGGAAGAAATGCGCTTACCGGCAAGAATCCAAGAGACTGAAGGCAAAAAAGGCCGCCCAGCAGCCGAATGTCTCTTATTTTTGCCACCTGTTTAAACCCATCCAACATCCGAGGCCTTTTCCCCAGTTGGGGCGTCTCGGCGGCAGGATCCCGGTAAACAAGAACCCACAGGATGCCGGCCAAAAGCAAAAAAAATCCCATGGCCACCATTACGCCTCTCCACCCCCCAAATAAGGGTGAGAAGAGACTAGCGGCCATTGCCGTGGCCACAGCGCCGCCCAAACCGACACCGGCCATGCTGATACCGTTGACAAAGGCCAGCCTGGCCGGCGGAAACCAAAGCCCGAAAACCTTTGGAATACTAGGCGTCACGATGTTGAATCCCATGCCAACAGCGAACATGCAGGCGATGAGTCCGAATGGCGTATCCGCTATCGCCCGAAGCCCCCCGGCCACCGCCGCCATCAATATCCCGATTCCCACCGCCCACCGGCAACCGATCCGGTCACTCAGCATGCCGCCAATGGGTGCGAAAATGAAGGCAGCCAGAACAATCATGCCCATGAGTGATCCCATTTGCGCCCTGGACAGTTCTATTTCGGTAATAATCTCTGAAAAAAGGGGGGGCATACTCGCAATGGTAAACATAGCGGCGACATTCAGGCATAAAACAAGGGTCAATACGATCCATGGGGACATTTTCTGTTCAGCTATCATGTTTTATTAGCCGTCGGCAGCTCTTTTCCCATGTATTTGTATTCCGCATTGATCCGGATGAAGTGTTCCCCATGGGATCTTGCCGGTAGAGATTTTTTCAGTTCGGTCACAATGTATTCAAGATCATGGTTTCCAGCGGTGAGTTCTTTGGCTTTCTTGTCAAAAACCGTGATATAGGATCTCATCTCTTTTACGTCTTTATTGCTCGAGAGGGGGCCATGGCCCGCGATGACCTTATCTGCGTTAAGCGCTGCCAGAAAGTCGAGTGTCTTTTGCCATCCCGCGATATCCCCGTCGACCATATAGGGATGACGGTCCGTGAACAAGATATCCCCGGCGAATACTACTTTTTCGGCGGGTAGATGAACGAGAATGCCACCTTTGGTATGCGATGGAGACACATAAATGAGCTCTATCACAACACCGCCCAAATCAATTCGCATTCGGTCGGAAAAGGTAATCGTTGGAAAGGCGACCTCAGTCCCTTTCATATCATCAGGCGTCAATCCATAAATGTGCGAGTTGGTCAGTCTAGACACTGACTTTAACCGCATCTCATTGGCGCAATGGTTGTGAGCGACAACCGTGGCGCCGAGTTTGGTAAACGCTGAGTTTCCGAAGACATGGTCTAAGTGATGGTGTGTGTTAATCACATATTTGATCGGTTTATCGGTTATCGCTTTAATATCTTTGAGGAATCTTTCTGCCTCTTTGGCCGATACCAATGTGTCGATTACAGCGATTCCATCCTTTCCGATGATGATTCCGGCGTTGGCGCCATAGCTACTGGCCGGCGCCGTCTGTTGAACATCCAAATAGGAATATACAGAATCAGAAACACGTGTCAGACCGGTCTCTCCCAAGGCTGTTGAGGTGACGAAAATACCAACCAGCGCAAACATCCACAATTTGATAGAAAGTTTCATACTTTTTTCTCCTTTATGAAGCACAGATTCTTTACGTTCTGGTGAATATCGCATGAAATAACTTCCTGTGCTCCCTTTTATAGCGGGTTTTAATTCATGCGAAAACTACCCTGCGACAGGGGAGCGTCAGCGGCCCAAATCAACCATTACAACAGTAGTTTAAAAAAATCAACCTTATTATATAAAAAATGTTTGACAGGCTATATATTTCTTGCTATATGGTTATAATATATAACACAGCCCATTTCAATTCTCAAACACCAAAGAATGTTATAATTAGAAAAAATTTATCAATATTGTCTTTTTTGTGGTTATACAAGGACATCGTCGTCTAAATTATATGAATCTTTCAACAGAACGAGGAGGTCATTATGAGCGACATGGCAAATTTCCGAAAAAGAGGCAGAAGTGTACGATTTTTTTTAATGACTTGTTTAACCCTATTCTTTATTTTGCTGTATTTCTCAGCCGGCGGGTTTGCCGAAGATGAGCAAGAAGAGGATTATGTTCTCGAAGAGATGGTCGTCACTGCATCCAAACGCGAGACCAAATTACAGGAAACACCCATTTCCATCAGCGCTTTTTCAGGTTATCAACTGGAAAGGGCCAATCTGCGCGATTTTAACGAGGTCATCACTTTTATCCCGGGTGCCTCCGAAGAGAATTCCTGGTCGGTCGGTCTTCGCACATACCAGCTCCGCGGCGTTGCACAGGGGCCGGGTGATCCAACGGTCGGCTACTACATTGATGATTCAGCCATCTACATATATGGCCTTCCCTTCGCTCCGATGGGGCGGTCGTTCGACCTGGAGCGTGTTGAAGCGCTACGCGGTCCCCAGAGCACATTGTATGGCAACGGGTCCATGGGCGGTACAATTCGTTTTATTCCCAAGGCGCCGAACCTTGTCAACCCGGAGGTCCACATGAGGGTCGGCTATTCGAGTACCGACGGTGGGGAGCCGAGTCACTACATCGATGGCGCCCTCAGTTTACCGGTTATAAAGGACAAGCTCGCCGTGCGATTGGTGGCACAGTACGAAGAACTGGGTGGCTACCAAGAGACGGTAAATATACCTATATTCCGCCGTGAAGACTTCAATGACGCAGACCTCACGAACCTGCGCGGCAGTCTGCTTATGGAGCCCTGCGACTGGTTCACACTCAAGCTTCTCTACACCCATAACGAATCATATCAAGACGGTACGCTCTTTGTTCGATCGCTGGATCCACCTGAAAACTCTGCTCTACCGGGCGACAGTATGGAAGGCGAGTTTGACCTATACTCAGCAACTCTGATTTTCGATCTCGGATTCGCTACCCTGAACACCACAACAACCTATATGGAATACAAAAATCAGACAAAGCAGAGCTATATCGACTTTTCCTGGCAACCACCGGGCTCGGTGATTGTGTGGGAACCACTCCAAGATGCGGAAGGGTTCAACAACGAAACGCGCCTGGTATCCGCGGGTGACGGGCCGTTTCAGTGGCTGGCTGGTGTGTTTTACGCCGACACCGAATCGATATCCAGTGTTTCATTGTATTTCCTTGACGGCCCTGCACTTTGGCCGGGTGGTGCCAGTGGGCTGGCTGAATCCGAATCCATATCCTTTTTCGGGGAGGCATCCTGGTCGTTTTTCGACGGCAAGCTGACCCCGCTGGTCGGACTTCGCTATTTCGAAGACGATCGCTTTGGTATGGCCAATGCTGCCAGTGCTGGTGTCGTTCCACCCGAACCGGATACCTTTGACAGCGTCAATCCGCGCTTTAATCTCACATACCAGCCATCGATCTATTCCCTCTACTATCTGAATGTCGCCAAGGGATTTCGCAGTGGGAATTTCAACGATCTGATTACCGGGCTCGACCATCTAAATGATCCTGACTTACCGGGCTTGCCTTGGCAGGAGGCATTGGATTCCGATGAAATCTGGAGTTACGAAATTGGCAGCAAGCTGGCATTTCAAAACGGCCGGTTGGTACTGGATGTAGCACTTTATTACCTGGACTGGCAGAATCAGATCCAGTCTATCAGCGCCGGCATAATTAACGCGCCGGCCGCCTACCAGGTCGGGGATGCTGAAATTTACGGCATCGATCTCGGGGTGGTCTACTACTCAGAGGCCATACCGGGGTTGACGCTGAACCTAGCCGGCAACTGGAACAACGCAGAAATAACCAAAATCTATGACGTTCTCAAGCCCGCGTTGTTGGACGCAAAAGAAGGGGACAGACCGCCGTTCGTACCGGAGTGGACGCTCGCGATCTCAGCGAATTACGCATGGCAGGTCACCGAAAAGTGGGCGGGGCTGGTCAACCTGAGCTACAATCACATTGATGCCCAGCCCGGGCAGTTCGATACAGGCTCTTACGGTGATACCCGCGACCTTTTGCGTGCGCGGATCGGTTTGCAGGGCGATCGGTTTGGCATCTACCTGTTCGGCAACAATCTCCTGGGAGAAGATGGCGCCATATACGCGCAGACCCCAGCCGGCGCCATACATGCCTGGACACAGGATCATCCAAGGACGCTGGGCATCGAGGTGGCGTATAAATACTGAAATATAGTTATGAATAAGCTCTTTGCAGCGGAAAAAATCTTGATCAATGGAAAAATTGTTACAGTGGATTCGCGCGATTCGATTGTTGAGGCAGTGGCCATAAAAGATGGACGGTTCCTGGCGACTGGAACCACCGATCAAATAAAAGCGTTTGCAGCCAACGATACCGAGGTTCTGGATCTTGAAGGGAAAATGGCGATGCCGGGCATCATTGATTCTCACACGCACCCGATGCTGCAAGCCTCGCAACTGTTAGCGATTAACTTCCGACAATTGAATGTGAAGACAATTGATGAGGTAAAAGAATTGGTTAAATCGCGCGCCCAGGAACTTGGCCCTGGAAAATGGGTACGAGGCGTTAGCTTTAATGAGTTCAGATTGGAAGAAAATAGGCATATCACTCGCTGGGAATTAGACGAGGTCGCGCCGGACAACCCGGTTCATATTTTATCCGATACCTATCACCAATGCATTGTTAACAGCCAGGCTTTAAAGCTTGCCGGGGTGACAAAAGATACGCAAGACCCGCCGGGCGGGGAGATACAGCGCAATGAAGTGGGAGAGGCCACCGGTTTGTTATATGAAATGGCAGAGATGTTGGTATCCAAGACTATCCCGCCCTATACGGTTGAAGAGATCAAGGCGGGGTATGTCGATATGATAAACCAGTTCTCAAGTTGGGGGGTCACGTCAATCCAGGACGCCGGCGCTCATAATTTGGGGATACGGGCTTTTCAACAGCTTTTAAAGGAAGGCATGCGGCAGATCCGAATCAGTCTGATGGTCAGCCTGTTTCCACGGCGGGCGGAAAAGCAGGATATCAACCTGCTCGACAATCTGGTTAATATGGGCATTGAAAGTGGTTTTGGTGACGATTGGCATAAAGTCATTGCCGTCAAGATAATGGGCGATGGCTCAGGTGTCGGGGGAACCGCTGTTGTCTATGAACCCCAGCACCGGGGACCCAAGGGGCTCGGCATATGGATGACAGATCCCACGGTCATTGAAGAAATGACCCTGAAAGCCCATGAAGCAGGCATCCGAGTGAGTGTCCATTGTATTGGGGATCGGGCAATTGACGTGGTTCTGGACTGTATCGAAAAGGCCCAGAAGAAGAAACCAATACCGGACATGCGGCATCTTTTACAGCATATCACCTGCTGCAATCCCAAAATACTTGAGCGTATCAAACAGCTTGAAGTTGTGCCGGCTTTAACCACCGGGGCTATTTACCGTTTGGGAGATCAGGTGGCTGAAAATTTTGGTCCTGAGCGAAGCCGTTGGATCTATCCGCATAAAACCCTGAAAGAGATGGGTGTCGTCGCCGGAAGTAATAGCGATTTCCCCATTGTTTCCACCAAACCGTTTGAGCAGATGTATGCGGTGGTTACGCGTAAAACTGCCAATGGAACCCAAATTGCACCAGAAGAAGCTGTCGATATCATGGATGCCATTCGAATATACACCTGGAACAATGCTTATACGGCAAAAGATGAAGATAAGCTGGGGAGCATCGAACCCGGAAAGTTGGCAGACCTGATTGTGATCGACAGGGACATCACAGCGCTTCCCTCCGAGGCGCTGTTGGAGGCCAACGTGCTCATGACGGTTGTGGATGGTAAAACCGTTTACGAGGCTTGATCAGCGCTTTTT
>JAFDDL010000118.1 GCA_019310865.1 Deltaproteobacteria bacterium
GTATTCTATCATTCGTATGCATCTATATCATCCTATCTCAAATGCCGGAGACGTCGGATAAACTTTCTCAAAAAATTCTATTTCATCGGCAAGATGACGGCCGAAGGACACGCTGCGTCATGATAGACGGTCTGATTGGCAGTTCGCCACTGCGTGTCTGTGGCCACAGGGTTACCGGTGTTCTGATTGGGGGCAATCGCCGGATAGGAGCTGCTGGTAATGTGAAGCCGAATGCGGTGACCTTTTAAAAAGGCATGCCCGATGTGGTATAAATTAATGCAATATTTTTCAGGCTGTCCCGGGGTAAGCAGCACTTCTTGATCGTAACCCTTGCGATATCGAGCGCGAAGTACGGCCCCATTGATTCTGGGTCCCAGATTTACGGATTTTCCGTTGGGGAATACATCCTGAATGCGAACCACCCAGTCGGTATCCAGGGCATCACTGGCGGCGAACAATTCCACCTTCACCGGCCCGTATACTTCCATGTCTGTCTCCAGAATATCGCTGGTGTATACCAGAACGTCCGAACGGCGCTCTACATGCTGCAGATCGGCTCCGGAGAAACCACCTGTCGGGCTTTCCGGTGTGCCAAATTGAGACGGCGCCGGATCTTTCGGATCGTAAACATACCGGTCCGCCGGTTCTTTCCCGGGGGCCTCTAAAGAGAGGCGGCCGTCGCCATTGAGGGTATTGGCGTTTCCGCCGCTGTGCAGATAGAGGCGTTTTGCCGTAAGGCCGCTGGGGGGATATTGGTCGTAATCACGCCATTTATTAAGTCCGGTTACGTAAACCCGGGCGGTGGGATGCTCAAATTCATCCGTAGACTGTTTGAGGTAGCGGTCAAAAAAGCGCTTGTGAAGACCGAACTGATCAATAATAGAATCTTCGCCGAAGGTCATCTCCCCCACAGCAGTGGCACCGCCATAGAAAGTCTGCACATGCTCCCAAGGACCGATCACGATATACTGTCGATCACGGGCAGGTGAGACATTTTTCATGTGGGACCAGTGGTGCATGGCGCCGGGCTGATCCCCATCAAACCATCCGCTGATGTGCAAAACCGGCAGATCGATCGCCTTGTAGTCATCTTCACACAGGGTGATCTTGCGCCACTCCTCGTTCAGGGTGCTGTTTTCCAGAGACTTGCGAAACAACGGAATGTGTCGTCCCATAGCCTCGTCCTGTGTGATCAAGGGTCGGTGGGCATATACCTTGGCCAGGTCGACAAATAGCGCAGTGGTGTCCTGACTGATTTTACCGGATTGTCCATTGAGCCACAACAGACCAAATAACATATTCCATGCGCCCCCGGTATAAGGGGCTTCTTCCATGTATAACCCGCTGGCGGCTGTTGAAACCAGGCATTTTAGATGAGGCGGTTTTTGGGATGCGGCCAGCCACTGAACGCCTCCCAGGTAAGAGGGCCCCATCATGCCCACCCGGCCGGTGGACCATGGCTGCTGGGCCAACCACTCGATGCTGTCATACCCGTCCTCGGCGTCGGCCCAGTAAAACTGGAACGTTCCCTCGGAGTCCCCCCGTCCGCGCACATCCTGCATCACGACCGCATACCCGTTGGCGGCCAGGAAATGAACAAAGGTATCTTTGGCGCCCGGTATGGACCCATCGAGCCAGGGGGTGCGGTTTTTTAGATAGGGCGTACGGATCAGGATGGTCGGGTATTGCCCTGCCGGCTCCGGCAGAACGACATCCGCCGACAGGGTGATCCCGTCTCGCATGGGCATACGGATATCGAACATCGCCCGTATCGGAACCAGCGCTTTTTGTGTTTCCTTACCATTTGGCTGGGACATTATTTTTTTCCCTTGGGCAAAACAGACAATTGGAGCCCACCAAAAGCACTATTGGCGGGCTCCGAGGCAATGATCATTTTATCAACATGACCACTTAAAAACTGTAACCGACCCGAAGGCCGAAGGTTCGCGGTAGCCCCGCTTCGCCAGTCACTGCATTCCACATACTAAAGTCAGTTAAACGAGTATAATATTCCTTATCTGTCAGGTTTTTACCATAAATTTCAACACTCCAGGCGCTATCCGTGGTTTCCCAACGCAGAAACCCATTAACAAGGGCAACAGAATCTGCTATAAGACGCTCTTCATTGAAAATATTATAATAGATTTTATCCTTCCAGGAAACGTCGCTGCGAAGGGTAATAAAACCTGAGTCTTGCAGGTCTACAATATACTGGCATCCAAAGTTCATCTGATATTTCGCCGTGTAGGGAATCTGGTTCCCAGAGACATCTATATTAGCATAGGTAACTGGGTGTTGAGCGATAAAATCGGTGTATTCACCATCCAAGTAGCCAACGGATAAGTTCAGGGTCAACGGCGGCAGCGGCCGGGCCGTTATCTCTACCTCTACCCCTTTGATATCAGCCCCCTCGGCATTAGAGGTAAATACTGTGGGTACACCGGCATTCACAAAGACTCCTGTTACTTGCATGTCATCATACTGGCTAAAAAAAGCGGCGGCATTAATCCGCAGTCTCTTATCCAACCAGTCGGATTTGAAACCGATTTCATAGCTCAAGTTGGTCTCCGGTTCAACAGTCTGCGGCATTGGCGCAATGTTCAGAAGGGCAAATGTGCCTGCGCGAAAACCCGTAGAAACAGAGCCGTAGATCATCGCATCCTCCGAGATTCTGTAATCAGCTGAAACTTTGGGGGTAAATGCATCCCAGTCACCCTCCTCATGCTTATACACTATCCCAAATTGCGCCCGATTGTCTATAGAATCAACTGTCTTTTCCTCATAACTATAGCGAAGTCCGGCCCTCAAGGTAAATTGGTCGGTTACTGAATAGGAAAGGCTTGAAAAAGCGGCATAGGCATCCGTTCCGATATCGGCATTTAAATGTGCAGCAAGGGGGTTAAAATATATTGCATCTTGGTCAATAGTTAGATCTTCTCTTAATCGGAAATAGAACACGCCGACGACATAGTTTATACGTCCGGCTTTGCCATCCAACTGGAGTTCCTGGGAAAAGGTATCAACATCGTCCTTTTGGTGTGAAGGATCAAAACCACCAAATATAGAATTTATGAAAATTTCGCGATAAAAGGACCTGTATGCCGTGATAGATCTCAGGGTCGCGTTAAAGGGTAAATTAACAGTAAAATGTCCACTGAAGCCATAGTTTTCCTTATTATAATAAGATTTTGGACTACTAGCAATAATATCGTAAAAACCGGGTGCTGGTACATAGCTGAACGGCTTAGTATTACCGGGGTTAAATAAAGGTATAGGAAAAACATTCCACCAAAATGGGCCGGCAGCAATCATTTCGGCATCATTTAAGAAATTTTCGCCCATGGGTGTCCTGTTTTCACTATCTTCGTAATCCCCACGTAAAATAAAATTAATATCATCGGTGATTTTGAAATCCAGCGCCCCTTTCACCGTAATATTCTCATTATCCTGATCATCCGGATCGCCGATGATATCGTAATGCCCTTCCCAGGTGGTTCCCATCAATGTCAATCGTCCATTGAGCTTGTTCTTCACTATCGGGCCGGAAATGGTCGCGTCCGCCCGAAATTTTTCAAAGCTGGCCGCTTCGAGCATGACTTTTGCAAAGAAGTCCTCGGTCGGTGACGCGGTCAGGATATTAATGGCGCCACCCGTGCTATTCCGACCGTAAATGGTTCCCTGGGGCCCTCGCAGTATTTCCACTCGCTCAACGTCTATAAAATCGCCCATTGCCCCGATGCCCTTCTCCATATAGACACCGTCAATGTAAATGCCCACGTTCGGTTCCTTCAAGTAACTGTTGTTCTCGCTGCCGATGCCCCGGATATAGTAGTTCTGTTCGTTGTTTCCCGACATGACTGACAAATTAGGGGATCCTATGTCCATAAGGTTAAACGTGCTGCGGGTTTTGAGCTCCTCAGCCGAAAGGGCGGTGACAGCAATGGAGACTTCCTGGAGTCGCGTCTCACCGGTCTTGGTGGCCGTGACGATGGTGTCTTCGAGCATATAATCGTCGAAGGATTCGCTTTCAGCGTTTTCTGATTCCGGCGTCTCATCAGATGGAATGGCTTTTTCGGTGTTGTTGGCTTGTGAAGAATCGGTGTTGTTGGCTTGTGAAGAATCTGAAAGTGGTACCTCTTTATTCGTTGCAGCTGCGGATGAATCGATTTTGGGCTTTGGATCTGCCTCCGCTGTGTGGTGGTTTTTTCTTATTGATATTGTTTCATCACTGCTTTGCTCGAAAACGAGTCCTGTACCTTCAAGCATAATATTGAGCGCTTTAAGCGGATAATACAGGCCGGAAAGCCCATTGGTAGTGGTATTGTTAAGATCATCAATTTTATAAATCACGCTTAAGTTTGTTTGATCGGAAAATGCGTCCAAAGCTAATTTGATTTCTTGAGATGGTATCTCAAAGGACATTGTATTTAGTGCAAATGCATTTGAATAAAAAATGCAACTTTTGACGACCAACACCATTAGGGCTAATCGTAACCAATTGTAATAACTGTTTTTACCGTGAACCGGGAATACGTATACCATTTTCACCTCCAAATTTACAGCTAAATTAGACGTTAAGAAATGCCTATACTTTGATACAATAATATTTAATGTTTTAAAAAGCCAAATGTTCGTTTTCTTGGTACAAGTAAGATGCAAAGAACATTCCGCACCAGATGTTAAACAAAATTTTTTGATGCAAATTTTAGTCGGACTTTTTTTCGCTTACCAAGGCTTGGTAGTTATATATAACGCATCGGGGGGCCAATCGAATAACTATTTTTTTAATATTTTTTCAATTCATCGATAGCCATTTGATATTATTAATAAAAATTTGGTCCTTCAGTAAAAAATTTAAAATTTAACAATATTTGATTCTGACTGCAACTCATATGAACATTATTCCTTATATTTACAGAGCCTTAATAGTTGATGATTATTTTTATTGCATTTTTTATTATTCGATCTTGTTTGTGTTTCGTTTATAATAATGCAGGGCTTTATTTCGGTATACCGACAGGTATTGTATGTTCCCCTCATCGCAATATGTTCGGCTAAATAATTTCGTAATGGTTGCCTTTTGGTAAAAGTAATATAAGATCAAACATAAGGACTGATGAATTGAAAGAAATCCGAGAACAATTTGATACGCATGATCTTGAGCATACCTTAGAGTCCATGGATGAAATTAAAGACACAATATTAGGTATTTACAACAAGTATAACCATAGGTTGCGCGGGTATCTTGCACGCCACATGGGCTCATATCAAGATGTTGATGATATGGCCCAGGAAGTCTATTTACGTTTAATTCAGCAACATAGACGTAAAGATCAGAAACCATCCTATGCTCTCGTTCGAACGATTGCATCCAACCTCTTGAAAGACCGATACCGCAGGGAATATGCCCGCAGGATGCAAGCACATGTTTCAGCGGATGATGTCAATTTGGCATCACCGGACGTCTCCCCGGAACAAATTGTTTTATCCAAAGAGGTATCAGAGATGCTGGCAAAGGTTTTTGAATCCCTTAATAAAAACAGTCAACGCGCCTTTCTCCTTCATCGTTCGAAGGGTTATACATACAAGGAAATTGCATCGGAAATGGGCATATCGAAAGCCATGGTTCAAAAACACATTTCGCACGTTTTGCTTAAATTAGATAAAAAGTTAGGAAAACATCAATGAATAGCAAACATACAATCAGCAGCTTTAACAAAGTATCCATAGAGGCCACAGATTGGCTCCTGAAGATTAAGTCGGAGTCGATAACATCTGAATCATATGTCGAATTTAAATTCTGGCTGGCAGAAAATCCAGAAAATAAAGCAAAATTTAATTTTCTAAATGCCGTATGGGATGAAACAAAAGTTTTTGAAAATAATCCTGTGGCGATCCGGAATATGAAGGAAAGTCGACCCAAAAGACCTGTCGGCCTAATGAGGAACTTTTTCGACAGGCTTAGCATTACCATGCCGGCACTTCGACCTATTGTCGTTGCTGCATCAGTTCTCTTGATCATTGGGGGTGTCTGGCTGGCCCAGATCGACACCGCTCTGAAAAATACATATCGCACGGCAACCGGTGAGCAAAAGACGGTTCATCTTGCGGATGGATCAACAATTAACCTTGATACTGAAACGATTGTATCCACTATTCTTTCTAAGGATTCTCGCCAGGTAGAATTAGAAGAGGGACGAGCATTATTTACAGTTCAACACGATCCGAAGCGACCCTTTATAGTCGCTGTCGGAGAAATATCTGTACGCGCTATTGGAACAGAATTTAACGTTTACAAAGAAAAAAGAGGCAAGGTTTTGGTTGCGGTTACAAAGGGGAGTGTACAAATAAGTCGAAAAGCGAAAAGCCTGTCATCAGAAGTAATTAAAGAACCAGCTCCTTTGACTGAGAAGCCGGAATTTAAACAGAATTTTATCCCTGCTATAAGAGAGAAACAACCGCTCATATCGAAAGAAGTCCTCGTTCCAGGGCAAGAAATTATTATTGATGAGCAGGATGAGGATTACACGATTAGACATGTTAGCATTAAAAATACGAAATCGTGGTTACAGGGAAAATTAAAATTTCATAGATCACCGCTGGTTGATTTGATAGATGAGATCAACCGTTATTTGGATAATAAAATAATTATTGGTGATCAAAGTCTTAAAGATATTACCATTAGTATGAACTTCGATATAAAACATCGGAAAAACTTTCTGGTGGCCCTTAAAAGCGTGCTACCCATAAAATCTCGATATACTGCCGACAGTCGAATAATAATCTTAAAAAAGAATTAAATGGCGGTTCTACTATTAAAACCAATCCGTTCGTTTTCAGCATAGATTCAATCTCCTTAAAAAACATATCCTGATGAGGAATTTCGTGAACCATATAAAAAGCTAAAATAAAATCAACTTGTTCCACAATACCAATTTTATCCTCTTCGCATGTATGCAGTATGATTCGTTCTTCGAGTTCTGTTCCTTGAATTTTCTTTCGTAGTTTATGGAGCATTCCATCTTGCAAATCAGAAGCAATAACTCGACCGGACTTCCCAACCAGCTGAGCCATGTCAACTGAGAAAAAACCAGGACCACAACCCAGGTCTAAAACTGATCCGCAGTTTCTTGAATTCCGGTGTCATGATCGGCGGCCTTGGGCAACCGACAAAAGAAGGTACACCCCATCAGGGTGGGCCACTTTCGCCGATTTTATCCAATATTGTTCTTGACGAGCTTGATAAAGAGCTTGAAAAGCGTGGACTGTGCTTTGTCCGTTACGCAGACGACTGTGTCATCTTTGTCGGAAGCCAGCGGGCAGGGGACCGAGTAATGGAAAGTGCCAGCCGTTTTATCGGAAAGAAATTACGGCTGGTGGTATACCGGGAAAAGAGCGCCGTAGGTCGTCCGTGGGAACGCAAGTACCTTGGACTTTCGTTCCCCTGGATCTGATTCTGCCCGATCAGCCGAACCGCGCAGTACAGACCCGTACGCTGCGTGGTGTGGGAGGGGGGAGCTGCGAGGCTCCTCCCTATCCCGATGGCCTATCGCATTGTTTTTCTGGCTGATCGGACTTCGTAAAGAGCTTGGTCTTCACAAACTTGCATATGACCTGTATTGTCAGGTATCATCTTTTCAAATATCAATTCCGTTTTCAAAAAAAGATTGCTGCTCTCTTTTTTTAAGAATCGTGCTGCCATACGACAATATTCGGGATCAATGTCTATCCCAATGCTGTTTCTACCGTATCTTAGGGAAGCGACCATGGTTGTCCCGGTACCGGAGAACGGGTCAAGAACTGTATCGCCCTGAAATGAGAACATTCTAACAAGACGGGATGCGAGCTCAAGAGGAAAGGGGGCTGGATGGTTCCTGGTAGACGCACCAGTGATATTCCATATTTGTTGAAACCACGTATTAAAATCCTTCTTATCTATTTTGCTTAATTTTCTTTGCTCCTCGGTCGGTTTTCGATAGCCACCCGGTTTTCTTTGCATTAAAATGAATTCCATATCATTTTTTATGATTGCATTAGGTTCATAGGGTTTTCCTAAAAATTTAGATCCATTTTCAACTTCAAAACTGGCATTTGATATTTTATGCCAAATAATCGGATTAAGATTGTCAAAGCCAATCTTTCGACATAAAACACAGATGTCTGCGTGTAAAGGAAAAACAAGATGGCGTCCGAATCTCCGTCTTGAAACGCACACGTCACCGACAACGCATACTAGCCTCCCTCCCGGAACGAGAACACGAAAAGCTTCACGCCATGTTTTTTCAAGCTCACCTAAAAAAGATTCATAATCATTGACGTGTCCCAATTGATCCGGATTTTCATTATAGCGTTTCAGATTCCAGTATGGAGGAGATGTAACGACTAAGTGAATAGATTCATCAGCCAAGAAGGATAGATCTCTTGCGTCTCCGTTTATCAGCCTCTGTACGGTCTTATGTTTATTGTTTTTCATACAAAGGCTCCAACATGAGAAATAAGAGATTTAGCGAATATTAAAAATGAGAGATCAGTTGCTGGTTCCCTATAGTTACCTTCGAGGCCTTCTTGGCTATCTGAGGTAATGAATGATGCCGATGTATAATGACGTTCGAGGACGAGCTTACGACAAAAAAGCTCATATCTCTTCATATAGGAAGCACCAACGAATTCTGGAAAAACATTAAAATGCGGCTCCTTAACCCTTACTGGACGAATTGAAGCATCACAATTTTCAAGCATAAAGAAGTACCCGATAAACTGCTTACCCACTGCTTACCCACTGCTTAAACTCTCTATGAAACTTATAATCTGACGAACGTCCCCATGATTCTCGTCCCCATGATTCTTGTATGACTTGTCGGACTATACTTCTTCGACAGACGTTTCTGCATCAAAGGCGGCGGGTCTGATGTCTTCGACGATCATATAAAGGGACGGCACCAGAATCAGGGTGATCAGGGTTGCCGCCAGCACCCCGAATCCTAAAGAGATGGCCATGGGT
>JAFDDL010000119.1 GCA_019310865.1 Deltaproteobacteria bacterium
TTAAGATGCGACCCCTAAGATGCGAAGATGCGACCCCTTCTCGGCCATTGTCTACTTTTACATACGGATCTCATTCAATTGTCCGCCTCTTTCAGCCATAATAGATGCTGAAACCACTTTCCTAACCTTTTGATATGATAGCGGTAATGGGCGATTTGGCGTCAGGTCAATCTAAAGTCTGATGACTGGTACTGTTTTTGCACCTTCTTTATATATCGAATGTGAGGCTTTATTGGAGCCGAAACCAACATTACGGAAAAACCGTTGCATGATGCCCGAAAATTATCGTATCGGTGGGCATGAAGCCATGATTCAGTGTTATTTCCAGAGGTTTTATGGAATTTGTTACCGAAGAGCCGCTGAGCGAATCATGAATGGGTTGACACAGTTAACGGCTCTGTGTTAAAGGGTCCCCGAAACCATGAATACCATAAATAACCGATACTAAAGAACATGCGGAAAAACATCTCCTGTCTGATATACGATCAAACCGGCTCGCCCATTAAACATGTTTCTGTTTCACGGGCAATTATCAAGTCGTTTTACATTTTCGCCATTATCGGTATTGCAGCAGTGATTGCATTTGTTGCCCATTACGCATCTCTCACGAAAACCGAATCCCACGCTATGAAACTGGCCCAGAAAGTGTCCGACCAGCAAGCGGAGATTTCCCACCAGCAACTCCAAATACAGGGATTTGCGGAAAAAATTAACCAATTGAAATCCGAACTTGCCGTATTGGGCGAGTTCGAGCAAAAAATGCGTATTATTGCAAATTTCGATTCCAAAGATCCGGATCAGGAGGGAATCTTCGGTGTCGGGGGATCACTACCGGCGGACATGAATGGCACCGACAGCATCGTTGAAAGACAGAGCAGTCTGGTGCGTGAGATGCATGAAAATATCGAACATCTGAACATCGTAACCACATCCCAGCATGAGCGTTTTCAGAAACTTTTCAACCATATGGAAGAGCAGCGAAACCTGCTTGCCGCCACGCCCACCATCCGGCCCGTGGAAGGTGGATGGATCAGTTCCAGCTTCGGATACCGGAAATCGCCATTTACCAATCGCCGTGAATTTCACAAGGGTCTCGACATTGCAACCAAGCATGGGGCGCCGATCGTTTCCCCGGCCCAGGGTGTGATTACCTTTGCAGGCAAAAAGGGTTTGTTTGGAAAAACCCTGGTGATCGACCACGGATATGGCGTGGTAACTCGGTACGGCCATGTTTCAAAATTCGATAAAAAACGGGGTGATAAAGTTAAACGGGGTGACATTATCGCCCGTGTCGGTAACACCGGTCGAAGTACCGGCCCCCATGTTCATTATGAAGTGCTCTTCAAGGGGGTTCAGGTTAACCCAAAGAAATATATCCTCAATTAGCTACCAATTCTGAATGGGCACCAAGCAGCAGTGTCTATCTCAGTCTGTTGTGTCCCTACCGAAAGTATCTGCATCCATATCTTAAGCAGGCGGAATCAACATCACCCGTTTCGTACCAGGTGCACGTGAACGACATCGCTATTATTGGGTGTAGATTTTCGGAGTCTTCGCTTTCCTACGCGGATATGGTATAAATAAATGTAATCAAATGTTTAAGGTGGCAGAATATTAAAGTTATGATGGAGGATTGATACCATATGGTAATGAAATTGCTTACAAAAATTTTTGGTAGCCAAAATGAACGCGTGATAAAGGAAATTCAACCGCTCGTTGTCCGGATCAATGAATTGGAGCCTGGTTTACAGGACTTGAGTGACGATCAGCTACAAGCACAAACCGCTCTGCTCAGAGAGAAACTCTCCCAAGGTGCCTCGCTTGACGACATATTGCCGGAAGCGTTTGCCACCGTACGAGAGGCATCTGTTCGTACGCTGAAGATGCGGCATTATGACGTGCAACTCGTCGGGGGGATTGCCCTCAATCAGGGCAAAATCGCAGAGATGAAAACCGGCGAAGGCAAGACCCTTGCGGCCACCTTACCGGCTTATCTGAATGCTTTGACCGGAAAGGGGGTTCATATCATCACGGTCAATGACTACCTGGCAAGCCGTGATACCGATTGGATGGGCACCATCTATCGATTTCTGGGCCTTACGGTTGGTTGCATCAGCCATGGTCTAACCGATTCAGAGCGCAAAGCGGCATATGGATCAGACATTGCCTATGGGACCAACAATGAGTTCGGGTTTGATTACCTGCGGGATAATATGAAGTTCGAACGCGAAGCGCTGGTCCAGCGGGAACTTAACTTTGCCATCGTGGATGAGGTGGACAGTATCCTGGTCGATGAGGCCCGGACTCCGCTTATCATCTCTGGTCCTGCCGAAAAATCCACCAATCTGTATTACCAGGTCAACGGTATCATTCCCAAATTGAGTCGGGAAGAGGATTATTCCATCGATGAAAAGGCCCGTTCCGCCGTATTGACCGAAACCGGTGTGGCCAAGGTTGAAAATTTGCTCCAGGTGGAAAACCTGTTTGATCCCAAGCATATCGAGTTGCTACACCATACCAACCAGGCGCTCAAGGCCCACGCCCTGTTTAAGCGGGATGTGGATTATATCGTCAAACAGGGAGAAGTGATCATCGTTGACGAATTTACCGGCCGGCTGATGCCGGGTCGTCGCTACAGTGAAGGGCTTCATCAGGCGCTCGAGGCCAAAGAGAATGTCAAGATCGAAAATGAGAACCAGACTCTGGCCTCGATTACTTTTCAGAACTATTTCCGCATGTATGACAAACTGTCCGGCATGACTGGAACGGCAGACACCGAGGCGGCGGAATTTAAAAAAATATACAATCTCGATGTGGTGGTTATTCCGACCAACATGCCCATGGTCCGGACCGATTTTCCGGATGCCATTTACAAAACCAAAAAGGAAAAATACGAAGCGGTCCTCGATGAGATTGTTGAATTAAATAAAAAAGGGCAACCGGTGCTCGTTGGCACCATTTCGATTGACGTGTCTGAAAGCCTGAGCAAAAAGCTCAAGCGGCGCGGTATCAAACATTCGGTTCTCAACGCTAAGATCCACGAACAGGAAGCCGAAATCATCGCGCTGGCAGGGCAGGAGAACGCAGTGACCATTTCCACCAATATGGCCGGCCGGGGGACGGATATCGTATTGGGCGATGGGGTGACCAAGGTGGGCGGCCTGCATATTATGGGAACCGAGCGTCATGAAAGTCGCCGTATCGATAATCAGCTTCGTGGTCGTTCCGGACGCCAGGGCGATCCGGGTTCATCCCGGTTTTATCTTGCCCTTGAAGACGATTTGCTGCGTATTTTCGGTGGTGAGCGGATTACCAGCATTATGGAAAAGCTGGGAATGGAAGAGGGCGAACCCATCGAACACGGTCTGATCAGCCGGGCCATCGAAAACGCCCAGGCCAAGGTAGAGGGGCATAACTTCGATATCCGGAAACAGCTCCTGGAATACGACGATGTGATGAATCAGCAGCGGGAGGTGATTTATCGACAGCGCCGGGAGGCCTTGGCCGATAGCAGCCTGAAACCCGTGATCGTGGAATTGATCGAAGAGCGGTGCGACGAAATTGCCTGGCAGGTTGCCGGGGAAAAACAGCTTGCCGAAGATTGGGATCTGAAAGAACTGTCGGAAAGTATCTATAAGCAGTTCAACATGCGACTGGGCAAACTTGATGAAGATACCCTGGACGGACTTGACTCGGATGGGCTTTCGGATCTGATCCGGGAAGCCGCCACCAAGGCCTATGACTATCAGGAGCAGGCGATTGGCGCGGATCGGTTCCGTGACATCGAGCGCTATATCATGCTCCAGACGGTGGACGGTCTCTGGAAGGATCATCTGCTGAGCATGGATCACCTAAAGGAGGGCATTGGCCTGCGCGGCTATGGCCAGCAGAATCCGCTGCTTGTGTATAAGAAAGAAGGCTTTGACATGTTTCAGGACATGATCGTCCGGATCAAGGAGGAGGCGCTTGGTATCTTATTTCGCATTCAAATACAGGAATCTTCCGGCGTGGACCAACTGAGGGAGCAGGAGCAGCAGCCGCTCCAATTTTCCCACGGGGATGCAGGACAGAGGAAAAAACCGGTAAAACGCGCTGAGCAAAAAGTGGGTCGCAATTCCCCATGCCCCTGTGGTAGCGGGAAAAAATACAAAAAATGTTGTGGGGCATAGAGCCATTTCAATCAATCCCTCTTTACAACGCTGGATGGGGATGATTATTATTTGATTTATGGGTGATGGTAAAACAGATGTCAGTGGGGATGTGCAATCCCGAATCGAGGATGAGGTCCGGGAGCCATCCATGTATAAAGTCTTGCTCCATAATGACGATTACACAACCATGGAGTTTGTCGTGGAAATTCTCATGACGGTTTTTAACAAGCGCTTCGAGGCGGCTACACGAATCATGCTCAACGTTCACCAGCAGGGGGCCGGTCTCTGCGGGGTATATCCGCTTGAGATTGCGGAAACAAAAGTGGAGACGGTTCATAAGCTTGCCGGGGAAAACGGTTTTCCCCTCAAATGCACCATGGAGAAATAGGTCATGATCAGTAAAGAAGTCAGCGCGACATTGGGTTTTGCGGTAAGGGAAGCCAAGCGAAGGCGGCATGAATATGTGTCGGTGGAGCACGTCTTGTTTGCCATTTTACACGATAGCGATGGGATTGATATTGTCGTGAACTGCGGCGGTGACCCGCAAGAAATTAAAAAATCGCTGGAAAAATTCTTTGATGGAAAAATAGAGGTCATACCGGAAACAAACGAGTATGTCCTTCAGCAGACCATTGGATTTCAACGGGTCATTCAGCGGGCCGTTAACCATGTCCGGTCGGCTGAAAAAGCAAAGGTTGCCGTTAGCGATATTCTGGCATCCATTTTCATGGAAAAAGATTCTCATGCTGCGTATTTTCTATCCGAAGCGGGCATCACCCGTTTGGACGTGTTGACGTTTATTTCTCACGATGTTCCCGGGGAACCGGGACCCGAAGAATCCGGTGCAACGGGAAAACCCGGCAAGGGGGAACCGAAAACCAAATCCGATCCCCTTGACATGTTCACCACCGAGTTGGTGGCAAGGGCCGGTGCCGGAAAACTCGATCCGCTGATTGGGCGACAACCCGAACTGGATCGAACCATGCAGGTGCTTTGCCGTCGCAGAAAAAACAATCCGGTTTTTATCGGAGATCCGGGTGTGGGCAAGACGGCTATGGCTGAAGGGCTTGCCATCAAAATTCATGAGGAAAACGTGCCGGACCTGCTGCGCAATGTCCGAATCTATTCCCTGGATCTGGGTGCCTTGCTGGCGGGGACCAAGTTTCGTGGTGATTTTGAACAGCGTCTCAAAGGCGTGATTGCCTCGCTTAAAAAGAAGAAGGACGTCATCCTGTTTATCGATGAGATTCATACCATTGTCGGCGCCGGCGCCACAAGCAGCGGATCCATGGACGCGTCCAACATCCTGAAACCGGCGCTTGCGACCGGAGATATCCGCTGTATTGGTTCCACGACGCACGAGGAATTCAAAAATCATTTTGAAAAGGACCGAGCGTTCTCACGGCGATTTGAAAAAATTGACATAACCGAGCCGAGTCTCAAGGAATCCGTTCAGATACTCAAGGGGCTTCGATCCGCTTATGAGCAGCATCATGGTATCGTTTACACCGATGCCGCGTTGAAAGCGGCCGTGGAGCTTTCTGCAAAGCATCTCAATGACCGATATCTGCCGGACAAGGCCATCGACGTGATTGACGAGGCGGGTGCCTACGTGCGTCTCAGGGGGGGCGATCGTCGAAAAAAAATTCATCCGCTTGATATTGAAAAGATTGTGGCCAAAATGGCAAGAATTCCGGCCCGCAGCGTGTCAACCTCCGACCGATCCAAACTCCAAACCCTTTCCCAGCGGCTCCAAAGCGTGGTTTTTGGCCAAGATGCGGCGATCAAAGGCATGGCCACCGCCATTAAGCGCTCCCGCGCGGGACTGGCTACACCCGGAAAGCCCATCGGTTCGTTTCTGTTCACCGGACCCACCGGAGTTGGCAAAACAGAGGTGGCGTTGCAGTTGGCTCAAAGTCTGGGCGTGGAATTCATGCGCTACGATATGAGTGAGTATATGGAAAAGCATGCCGTTGCGCGACTGATCGGGGCCCCGCCCGGTTACATCGGATTTGAGCAGGGCGGGTTATTGACCGACGGCATTCGCAAACACCCCTACAGCGTCCTGCTGCTGGATGAGATCGAGAAGGCGCACCCGGACATGTACAATATTCTGCTGCAGGTGATGGATCATGCCACCTTGACCGACAACAATGGGAAAAAGGCGGATTTTAGAAATGTTATTATCATCATGACATCCAACGCCGGCACCCGGGAAATGAGCACGAAGAGCATTGGTTTCCAAGAGGCCCCGGATGATATTTCCGCAAAGGGGAAAAAAGCCGTTGAGAAGTTTTTTAATCCGGAATTTCGCAACCGGCTCGACGCCATCATATCCTTCAATGCCTTGTCGGTTGATACCATGAAGCTCATTGTGGACAAGTTTATCGGCGAACTCAACACGCAACTGGCCGAACGGAAAGTGACGCTGACCATCACGGACGATGTTCGGACCTGGCTTGCCGGAGAGGGGCATGATCCAATTTATGGTGCCCGGCCCTTGGCCCGGTTGATCCAGAGCAAAATCAAGGATGAAATATCCGACCAGATCCTGTTCGGCCGGCTGATAAAAGGCGGTGCCGTGCTCGTGGGGCTGGCGGACAATGCACTGACCTTTTCCTACGAGAAGGCGTTAAAAATAACTGCCTTACCAGAAACGGCATTATCATCACCAGCCGTTGTGGATTGACGCATTTTTATGCCCGTTTTCCGGCTCACCGACAAAATCGAATTTCCGGATCCGATTCTGGCAGAGGCCGGCGGATTGCTGGCCGTTGGCGGCGACCTTTCTCAGGAGCGGCTGCTGCTGGCCTATAAAACGGGCATCTTCCCTTGGTTTTCCGACGATGAACCCATTCTCTGGTGGTCACCCGACCCCCGACTCGTCTTATTCCCAAAAGATCTTCGTATTTCCGGAAGTTTAAAAAAAATTATCAGAAAATCGGTTTTTCGCATCACCATGGACACCGCCTTCCAACAGGTTATATCCGGTTGTGCGGCACCTCGGGATTCGCAGCAACCCGGCACCTGGATCAATCCCAGAATGATAAGGGCCTACACGCGACTTCACAGAGCCGGCTTTGCACATTCCGTGGAGGCCTGGCTGGAAGATGAACTGGTGGGCGGGCTCTACGGTCTTTCTCTTGGTAATAGCTTTTTTGGCGAGTCGATGTTCTCAAGCGTGCCCAATGCCTCAAAGGTGGCTTTCGTGGCCCTGGTGACCGAACTGGGGCAAAAGGGGTTTGGCATGATCGATTGCCAGGTCACCACAGACCATCTGCTGCGGTTTGGCGCAAAGGAGGTGGCGCGGGCCGATTTTTTTAACCACTTGAAACATTCCATGGAACAACCGACCCGCCGTGGCATCTGGCGATTTGACCGCAGTCGTTAAGGGCTCGTATTTCGCATCTTAACCAACTCACCCACAAAACTTCCCACGACCACCTTGCTTTGCAGTTTTACCGGGATCCGCCGGTGGTCGGCCGTTATCCAGAGACGAATTTTTGCATCCCGGCTTTTTTTAAAAACACCGCCGATATCCTTCAACTCGGGTTCGATCAAATAAGTATCAAAGGTGCCCAATGCCAGCTTCAGGGTCTCGCGCTTGATAACTCTGGCTCGGCCCATGACGCATTTCTTGCCGTCTGTCACCGGGCGTTCGAATGTTAATTTTTCAGTCAGATTTATCTTTCGGATGAAATAAAACGCTCCCAACGGATCCAGGGCTCCGGATTGCAGATCAATGTGGGGTTTTTTTTTTCTGTGATTTTGGTAGACAGCCTGTTTTTTTTCCCAATCGAAATCGACTTGGATATTTCTCCGAGTGCTGCCTTCATGTTGCTTTTTCTTGTAGTGCAGGGTTTGTGTCAGATCTGTATTGGTGTAAGAATCGATTCGATCCCGCACCTTGTAGAAAATATCCAGAAATGAATTTGACTTGGCGGTCAACACGAAGTGGTAGGCCGGTTGGCCGTTAATGGTTTCGTTGGGTTTTACCTCCAATACCGCCTTTCCGGCCGGAATGACTCCCCACCGCAATTCGAAGACCAGGGTTTCACCCGGCATGAAGGGATCGCGGACTTCATTTGCCGATGATAAATACGGCAGAAATATCAACAGGGTAAATGGCAGTAAGCATAGAGCTCGAAACATGATTTTTCCAGTATATCCAGTCAGCTAAGTGAGACTACTGATAATAGCATCATCTTTAATGCAGTGTCAACGGTGATAGATTTTTTGCTGGTGAAGTGGATCAGCAGTTAAATTATACCGGTATATGTTTCTTTTTGGAAACAGGTCCTTTGTGTCGCATCCCCCCAGCGTTTCCCTTCAGCGAGCAGTTGCAGAAACTGCGTGCCGTTTTTTACCACCCGTCCCCCCACAACATCAACACCGCGGGCAAAAAGTGGATCAGGGAAATATCCCGCCGTTGGGCCAATGATAGAGATAAATGCATCCGGTGAACAGTGGGTCAGAATTTCATCGAGTGAATTGTTCAATATAGTCGTACTGGTGCATAAGATTTTATCGCATGTTCTCAACTTCGTAGCATCCAGGGTAATTGGCAGATTGGGGTATTTTTTTATTAACTGCTCATTTTTTTCAATAATAATTAACTCCGCACCTGCGTTCCTGATCGTTTTTACCAGCCCGAAGAACAAACCGACCATGCCGATCCTATCTCCTGCAGATACTGACAGCAGTCCTAGCGAATCGATAGCAGATTCAACCACGAAACGGGTCTCCTTCATGACATGTTGACAAATTGCGTTAATAGCCGCCAGGCTGATCATCTCTTTAATCGGATCTTTATTGCCGAATTCAAGCGCAAATTCTTGGGATGGTTTTAAAGTATTATATTGTTCCATTGTTTCATCAGACAGTAGAACAAAGCTGATACCTGCCGCTCCGCTTTCTAGACTGATAGCCATAAACTGGGCATCATTTGGTTGACCACCTTTATGGAATGGCGGGAAAAAAATGTCAGATATGGGTGGGAACGTAAATTTTGACGATAATTCCGTGATCATTTTTCTGAATTCATCTTTAAGACTCATTGTAATTCCTCATATTTTTTCCCTTCGTTTTCTTCCTTGAAACGATCTACTTCACTATCACAGCGTAGCAAATAATTCAATGTGGTGTTGATTTTTCGGCGGGTTTAAAGAGGTATCCTTTGCTCTTGAACAAAAGACAGAGGGGTCATAATAAGGGTTCTGGGTTCAAGATTCAAGGTTTTGGGTTCAATCCAACTGTTTCATTAAGGAATTCGTAAAAATCCTGCCGGAATCGATTCCAATCGGGTGGTGTATCATTGTGGTCACTGTCGTAGCTGATCAGTTTGCCGTTGGGTGCGATTTGCGACAGTGTCCTGCCATGATGGAAGGGAATGAGCGTGTCCCTGGCGCCGTGAATAACCAGAAGCGGCGGTGTATAATTTCGAACCACCTCGATATTGTCAAATGGATCGCGAATTAGAAATCCGGGGGCAAGATATCGGGAGGCAAACCAGCGGGCGCTGGTAAATGAGGACATCAGGATCATGGCACGGGACGGACGGTGCTTGGCCAGTGCGCAGATTGCCCCCCCGCCGATACTCCTGCCAACGAGGATGATTGCATTTGCGTCGATTTCAGGTCGATTGATAAGGCGGTCGTATGCTGCGATAAATACTTGGGTGATGCTCTCCTGGGACGGGGAGCCCTGGGATCTGCCATAGCCGGGGTATTCAACAAGGAGCACTGCAAAGCCGTTTTGCGCCAACCCGGCAAATTCATCGGGCCAGTCGTCAATCAACTCACCGTTGCCGTGGGCAAAGATCACGGCCGGATGCGGGCCCGTATCCGGATGCAATCGGGGCTTCATGAGCCAAGCCTCAACTTTACCCTGCTGCGTTTCAATCCAAAGTCTTTCGATGGAATCCATCGGTGGTGCAGCGGTTTTTACGTTGCGCAGCAGATACCTGGGAAACATCATTTTTCGCTGCATCGCTACCAAAACACCACAATAGACAACGTAAATTACAATCCCCCACAGTAAAACCGTCAATAATCCTTTCATTTCCCCCCTTTTTCGCTGACGAAGCTGGATGGACTCTATATAACTTACATTTTGACATGCACACGGAGGTGACCCATGGACGTCAAGTCCTATTGTGACAATACGCGTACCTAGAAAAAAATCAATACTATTGCTTTTTTTTGCAGCAAATCATATATGAATCGACCAATGAGTTAATGTTCAGCCAAAAATCGGGAAAATCAGCCATTTATGGATGGGCACGCGTTAATATTGAGAGGTTGATACGGGATGGCCACTAATACATTAGACGAGATTTTCACCCCCGTTTTTCTGGAAAACCTGTTTCCTGAGACGCGAAGCGATAATTTTTTTGAGGCGCTTTTCGGGGATGCACAAGAGGGTGCTTTTACGATTCAATTGAAGTTCAGGGAACAAGTTCAAAATGAACTTCAATTCGAATTACATCTGAAACGAAGACCTGGAAAATGTCTGGTATGCAACTTGACCTATGGACTTCCACAGGTGTTTTCAAAGCACCCCGTCATCAATATCCAAGGGGTTGTGGATGAAATCGGCAAACAGATCGGAAATGGATACCGGTTGGATGGATGGCAGCTAGGCGCCACCCGAGAAGCAAGCAGGGATGTTCATGTGGTACCGTTGACCATTTCTCTGGCGACCTGACGAACTGTCAACGGCCGCTATTGATTGATTGCCGGAACGGGCGGAAACCCAATGGACCTAAAAAACCAATTCACATATCTTAGGCAAATTCGTGATCAATCGCGAACGATGTCGGCGAGCGAGTTGACCGCCTTGGTAACGGAGGCTGTTCAGGGTATGGGATCGGACCGATTCCGTTCCCAGGCGGCCGAAGCCCTTGATGAATCTCTGCGCCCATCGCGGGTGGTGCCAAACCGCTATCAGGAATATAAGCCCGTGGTTAAAGACGGTATTCGGCTTTTCCTGTCCCGCCTGTCGGTTGAGCGGCTCGTTCGAATCCTTGTTTCTCAGATGTTGATGCCGGAAGACACATCCAGCGAAGCGCGATTGGTGGAATTGGCAAAACAGATTCCAACCCTTCATAAGCTTGGACAGATTATCGCCCGGAATCGCAATATGGATCTACGGGCCCGGAAATGGCTTATCAATCTGGAAAACGGCCAATACGGAACAGATATCAAGCCGATTTGCCGGCATCTTACCCGTCGACTGGGTAAGGACATGGAGCGCTTCTCCATTGAGTTGGCTTCTGAACCGCTTTCCGAAGCCAGTGTCGGTGTGGTGATTCCATTTCACTGGACAGACCCGTCTTCAAGCCGAAAAAGACAGGGGGTCTTTAAGATAATAAAACCGAATGTTCGGCAGCAAATCGATGAGGAAGTCGACATTCTCGAGTTTGTTTCCCATCATTTTCAGGATAATAGAGAAAAATATGAACTGAACAACCTTGGCTTCATCGATATGTTTGAGGAGGTGAAAGCCGCTCTTCTCGAAGAGGTCGATCTGCTGGGTGAACAGCGGCATCTATGGGACGCGAATCAGTTTTACCAGAAGGCTTCGACGGTTGCGATCCCGAAATTGGCGCCGTTTTCATCCAAGTACGCCACTGCCATGACGTATATGCCGGGCATGAAGATAACGGATTACCCCATGTCGGTCCAGGAGCGAAAGTCATGCGCCGTCCGGCTCTACCAAACACTGATTTGTGCACCGTTGTTTTCCAAACAGACGTCGCCGCTCTTTCACGGTGATCCCCATGCGGGAAATATTTTTGCTAACAGACTTTCGCAATCCGGGGATATTCAAACGGTGCTTTTGGACTGGAGCCTGGCGGGTCGGTTACACCGGAAATGGCGACTGGGTGTGCTTAAACTTGTTCAAGCAATTATTCGAGAAAACCCGGACTTGATAATCCAGTCACTGTGTAGCTTAACGGACGAAGCGACTGACGATGCCGTGAAAGAGCGAATTCGAACCGCCTATGCCTGGATCGTTGACCGTTTGCACTATCAATCCGCATCACTGGTGAAAAAGACATTCATGCTTTTGGATCGGGTTTCCCTGGAAGGTGTCCTGTTTCCAAAAGACCTGCTGTTGTTCAGGAAGGCTTTCTTTACCCTGGAAGGTGTTCTTTCGGATCTCGATCCGGAATTTGCCATGGACATGGTTACCATGAAAACCATATTTGAGTTGGTCATGGTGGAAGTTCCCCGGCGGATAGCGAATGTGTTGATGCCGATGTTCGATTCACCTGAAAAATACCGGAGCATGATGTCCAACCGGGATCTGCAGCTCATTTTCACGCATCAAGCGCTGGCGTTCATCAAACGCAATACGGATTTTATGGTGGATTTTTTCGACAATAACATCCAATTTCTACTGGAACTAGCCCAATGGCCGCTTGTGGGAACTGCAAAGACCATGAAGGTGATGCTGGGAATGTATTATCTCATGCCCATCCCATGGAATATGAAACAGAGTTAAAACTGACCATCACCGACTCGGATGCCGAACTACTGGACCATCTGGCGGTTGTGACCCGCTATGCGCAGGGACCTGCCGAAAAAAAACACCTGCTCAATTGCTACTACGACACACCCGCTTGTGATCTGTGGTCATCGCATATGGCATTGCGGGTTCGCCAGGATGGAAATCGGTTTATCCAGACCTTGAAGACCGGCGGGCAAAGCATATCCGGCCTGGTTCGTCGCGGCGAGTGGGAATGGAATTTGACGGATGATCGGCTTCAGCCGGATAAGATCCCCGCGGAATTATGGCCGGAAGCGATTCAGGGGCACACCGATAAACTTGCGCCCATCTTTCGAACCGATTTTTACCGTACCGGCCGGCGGCTCATGATACCAGCCGGCGAGCTGGGTGACCTACGGGTTGACTGCCACATTGAGCTGGCCTTGGACCAGGGCGAAGCTACCTTGCTGCCTCCAGAGGAGAATCGACGCCGGCGGATATCGGAAGTTGAACTGGAATTGAAAGCCGGTGAGGCGACAATGTTGACCACCCTCGCCGATATCATGCGCAACACCATCTCTCTTTTACCCCGAGATGTGTCAAAGGCGGCAGTCGGATACCGACTTTTGAGTCTGAAGACTGAATAAAATTGAGACTACAAAATTCAGAATAAGGTTTCGCCTCCGACTCAGACGGAAACGCCCCCCGCACCAGTTGTCTCAATAAGTATTACTTTTATTTCACAATTTTAAGTGGCGGGATTCACACACCTTGTTTGTAATATAGGCGCATCTTGTTAACCACCTGAAATAATTATAGATACACTTTTTCATTTTTCATTTTTTTTGTGCATGCTTTTTGCAAGGATTCTCCTAATGATACAGCAACAGAAATTATGGAGGTGGAATCTTCAAATTAAGGAACGTTGAATCAGACGGTAATATCGCATTGGAAAAGACAAAACAGATGAAACAGAACATTTTTTCAGCCGTTGTGCTCGTGGTTTTTCTACTTCTGCTGAGCATACCGGTTTCAACAGGTGCAGCACGGGTGGACCTGGTCTATAAATTTGACCCCAATTCATTGGGGATCACCCCATTTGGTACGGATAGCAAGTTTGCAATCGATGGGGATCTTCAGGAGAACGCCGTGCTCAACACGTCCATTCCAGCTAAAGGGGCAGCAATGCCATCGGGGCTGGAAAATGCACCTGCACTTTACCTGCTGGGCACCGGACTTATCGGCTTAGTGGGCTTCAGACGAAGACGACGCGATTGAAATAATCAACCCAGTGCATACTAATAAAAGAGGCGATGGCTAATCCCATCGCCTTTTTTATTGCCCTCCGATCTCAATACGATTGAATGCTTGCTCAGCCTTTTGAATGGCGTCACTGGATAAAAACGCTTGACAGCGTGTATTAAATGGTCTCCGATAAAATTAAAAGGAAATGGGGTGGCCATGGTCAATGATGCTGATTTGAAGCGCAAGGCAGAGGCCTTGCTCAAGATTGTACGAGAACTAAATAGCGAGGTTCATCGACAAGCCCCCATTGCCCAGGTGGTGAGCCTGGACAGCACCCTGGATCACGATCTGGGGCTGGACAGCCTGGCGCGAATGGAGCTAATCAGACGTATTGAAAAGCATTATGACGTCCTGCTGCCGGAACGTGTGTTCGCTGAGTTGGAAACTGCCCGGGATTTGTTGCGCGCCGTTCTGAGGGAAAATACCCCCAAGGAGAGCCATGCACTCCCGGATATCTCCCAGATGAAATTGGGTGATGTTGAAACCATCCCCCAGTCTGCTCAAACGCTGATCGATGTCCTATACTGGCATACTTCCGTCCACCCTGAACGGCCACACATTCAATTTTATGGCGATAAAGATACCGGAGACATCCTCACCTATCGCCAAATCCTGCAGGGTGCTGAGCGGGTAGCCAAAGGGTTGCAGCATCGTGGGCTGAAACCGGGGGAAACAGTCGCCATCATGCTGCCGCCCGGGCAGGATTATTTTTTTAGTTTCTTCGGTATTCTGCTGGCTGGTGGGATACCCGTACCCATTTATCCACCGGTGCGACCTGCCCAGTTTGAAGATCACATTCGGCGCCACCGGCGTATTCTTGCCAACTGTCTTGCTGTGGCGCTGGTCACGGTGTCTGAGGCCAAACTTGTTGCGCACCTGCTCAAGTCACAGGTTCAGACGCTTCGCCACATTATAACGGTAAAAGATCTTGCTTCGTCACCCGGCGCTTTGGAAAGACCGGTGATCGGACCCCGGGATATCGCTTTTTTGCAATATACTTCCGGAAGTACCGGCAATCCCAAGGGCGTCGTGTTGACGCATGCCAACCTGTTGACCAACATTCGGGCCATGGGGGCGCGGATGCGCATAAACGCTGACGATGTGTTTGTAAGCTGGTTGCCCCTTTACCACGATATGGGCTTGATCGGTGCATGGTTGGGCAGCATGTATCATGCGGCGTTGTTGGTACTGATGTCCCCCCTTGTTTTTCTTGCCCGGCCCCAGCACTGGTTGTGGGCGATCCATCGTTATCGCGGCACCGTTTCGGCGTCTCCTAACTTTGGCTATGAACTATGCCTTCGCCGGATAGCTGATCAGGATCTCAAGGGATTGGATCTGAGTTGCTGGCGGGCCGCTTTCAATGGCGCCGAGCCCATTAGCCCCGAGACGATCCGAAAGTTTTGCAAACGCTTTCGTCCCCATGGTTTTCGCCCCGAAGCCATGATGCCTGTCTATGGTCTGGCCGAGGGCTGCTTGGGTCTTGCCTTTCCGCCCCTGGGGCGTGGCCCGGTTATCGACCGGATCCAGCGCGGTACCTTCATGCAGGATGGTCGCGCCATTATTAATTCGGAGATGGGTCGCTCCGCTCTGGAATTCGTGGCCTGCGGTCGGCCATTGGAAGGGCACCCGATCCGGATCGTGGATCCGACGGGACGTGAACTACCGGATCGACAGGAAGGGCGCCTGCAGTTTCGGGGTCCTTCCGCCACTAGCGGTTATTTTCGAAACTCAGAAGAAACACGTCGTCTGTTCCGGGGAGACTGGCTCGATTCGGGTGATTTGGCCTACATGGCCGATGGCGATATTTATCTCACCGGCCGCACAAAAGACATTATTATCCGTGCCGGTCGAAATATCTATCCCCACGAATTGGAAGAGGCTATTGGAAATATCGATGGTATTCGTGCCGGTCGTGTCACTGTGTTCGGCAGTGTCGATTCAATATCGGGTACCGAGCGACTCGTGGTGCTGGCCGAGACGCGAACTGAGGATGCGCACCGACGCGAACAGCTGCGTATCGGGATCAATACCTTGGTTTCCGAACGGGTGGGTGCGCCACCCGATGATGTGGTCTTAGCGCCACCCGGGACTGTTCTTAAAACTTCAAGTGGAAAGGTGCGGCGTTCGGCCAGCCGTGATATCTATGAGCGTGGCCTTATTGGCAGCCCCCCCAAAGCGGTTTGGTGGCAATTTGTCCGTCTGGCCCTGGCGGGTGGTGTTTTAAAACTTCGACGGGCAAGAAAGGTGGCTATGGCAGCGATCTATGGTACCTATGCGCGCACCGCATTCTTGTTCATTGCCCCAACCGTCTGGCTGCTGGTCGTGCTGTCGCCATGGCTTTCCTGGCGTTGGACGGTGATGCGCCGGGCGGCGCGTATTCTTGCGCGGATTACAGGAATTCCCATTGTCCTTCATGGTCTGGAAAACCTCCTGCCTCAGAACAAGCCGTGTATTTACGTATCCAACCATGCCAGCTACCTGGACGGTCTTGTGATAGCCGGCGTCTTGCCCGGAAGGTTCAGTTTCGTGGCGAAATCTGAGCTGGCGAAGTGGTTTGTTTCTCGCGTGTTTTTAGAGCGCATCCAAGCGGATTTTGTGGAACGTTTTGATGCGGAAAAGGGTGTTGAGGATTTCCGGCGCCTGGCGCAAGCAGCGCGCGCCTCCCGGACGTTTTTTTTCTTCCCGGAGGGAACCTTCATCAACAGTACCGGTTTATTGCCCTTTCACATGGGGGCGTTTATTGCTGCTGCGGAAGCCAACGTGCCGGTGGTTCCCATCGCTATCCGGGGGACACGGTCTATTTTACGCGGGGACTCCTGGCTTCCAAATCGTGGGCAAATCTCCGTTCACATCGGCAAACCCATTGATGCCGGTACCATAAAAACGCATGGCACCCCGGATACATGGCGTTTGGCGGTGGGCCTTCGAGATGCCGCACGCGAACATATCCTAATCAACTGCGGAGAACCGGACCGTGTCGATGTCGTATTAGAATAGACAATCTTAAAAACGTCATTCACCCTGGGATTCATTACTGATCAGCAAGCTTTTTTGGCAGTCGTATCGTAAAGGTGCTTCCCTTGCCGTGTGAACTGTCGACTGTGACCCGGCCGCCATGGGTCTGGGCGATATGCTTTACGATGGCAAGCCCAAGACCGGTGCCTCCCAGTTTTCGGCTCCGAGCCTTGT
>JAFDDL010000734.1 GCA_019310865.1 Deltaproteobacteria bacterium
CAGGGAGAAAATCCCGAGGAGCTGATAGAAGACGGTCTGGAATTAGGAGAAGCGTTGGACCAGGAAATTGAAGCACAGCTCGATACCCGGGACACACTGGCAGGATCGCTGGGCATTGTGCTGGACCCGGAAAGGGATCTATCGGTTGCAGATACCGTTAGCAGTGGCGAAAACGATTCTGAGACACCGGTCCCGGATGCGTCCGAAGCGCCGCAAGACATTCCCATGGAAACCATCGAAGCGGCCGTGGCACGAATTATCGAGAAAAAGCTCTCCGGCACCCTTGACGAGTTATTGTTGCGCGCCGTCGAAAAGGCTGTCAACAAGGAAATTAAATGGCATCCTAAAGCTCAGGGCGGCGTTCTCGCATTTTTCCAATCCTCGGAATAGTCGTGCTATGCCTGCGGTTGAAAAAAAGCTGCGGCCTTGCCCTGAGCCTTATGCTACCAATTCTGGATGGGCACTAGGTAAGAACGAAGCGGGGATTGGTATAGTCCCCTTTTCGTTTTTTGGTGGACGTGGTAAATGTAAAGGCTCATGATCACAACCAGAAGGAGTTGGGATGGACGGTAAATTATTAGATAAAGGCTATGAACCCCAAGCAGTGGAAAAACACTGGTATGCATACTGGTTGCGTGAAGGCCTCTTTGCTGCAAAGGAGACGAGCAAAGAAGACAGCTACGCCATTGTCATCCCACCACCGAATGTAACCGGTGTTTTGCACATCGGCCATGGCCTGAACATTACCCTGCAGGACATTTTATGCCGTTACCGCCGTCTTTGCGGTGATAACGTGCTGTGGATGCCGGGCTCGGATCATGCCGGGATTGCAACCCAGAATGTGGTGGAACGTCATTTGGCCAGTGAAGGACTGGACCGACATCAGTTGGGCCGGGAAAAATTTATTGAAAAGGTCTGGGAGTGGCGAGAAAAATCCGGCGGGGCCATCATCAACCAGCTCAAACGGCTGGGTGCCTCCTGTGACTGGGACCGGGAACGCTTTACCATGGACGAAGGCCTCTCAAAGGCCGTTCGCAAGGTGTTCGTGGGTCTGTATGACCAAGGGCTTATCTATCGGGGAAATTATATCACAAACTGGTGCCCCCGATGTCTTACCGCGCTTTCCGACCTGGAAGTGGAACACGAAGAGATAGATGGCCACCTGTATCATATCCGCTATCCGTTTACCGACGGATCCGGCGCCATCACCATCGCCACAACCCGGCCCGAAACCATGCTGGGCGATACGGCCGTTGCGGTGCATCCGGAAGATGAGCGCTATCGAGATTTATCAGCCGACTCGGTGATGCTGCCCCTGATGGATCGCCCCATTCCCATTATCCGGGACGATTATGTGGACATGGCCTTCGGATCCGGGGGCCTGAAGGTGACCCCGGCCCATGATCCCAACGATTTTGAAATCGGCCGCCGGCATCACCTCCCGGAGCTCACGGTAATCGGAGATGATGGGAATATGACCGCAGAGGCCGGCAAATTTGCCGGCATGGATCGTTTCAAGTGCCGAAAGGCCGTAGTCGCCGAACTTGACCAACAGGGCCTTCTGGAAAAAATCGAAGATCACAAGCATGGCGTGGGCCACTGCTACCGGTGCAAGTCGGTGGTGGAGCCAAACCTTTCCAGGCAGTGGTTTGTCAAAGCCAAACCGCTGGCCGACAAGGCATTGGACGCGGTCAAACAGGGCCATACCCGCATCATTCCCGACATCTGGGAAAAAACCTATTTTGACTGGATGGAAAATATTCGGGACTGGTGCATCTCGCGCCAGATCTGGTGGGGGCACCAAATCCCGGCCTGGACATGCACCGAATGCGGTGAGCTGATCGTGGCCACCGAAACGCCTGAAGCCTGCCCCAAATGCAAGGCGGCAAACCTGGTGCAGGAAAGCGATGTGCTCGACACCTGGTTCTCCTCTGCCCTGTGGCCGTTTTCCACCATGGGATGGCCGGACAAAACACCGCTTCTCAAAACGTTCTATCCCACATCCACACTGGTGACGGCCTTTGACATCCTCTTTTTCTGGGTAGCCCGAATGATGATGATGGGGATTCATTTCATGGACGATGTGCCGTTCAAGGATGTCTACATCCATGCCCTTGTTCGTGATGAAAACGGCCAGAAAATGAGCAAATCCAAAGGCAATGTCATCGATCCCCTGGAAACCATCGACCAGTTCGGCACCGATGCCTTTCGCTTCACCCTGGCCGCTTTCGCCGCCCAGGGCCGGGACATTCGAATGTCGGAAAAGCGGGTAGAAGGATATCGAAATTTTATCAACAAGCTCTGGAACGCAGCGCGCTTTTCTCTGATGCATGTCAAAGCGGCAGCGGATCTTCCGGAAAAAGAAACGTTGTCACTCCCGGATCGCTGGATCCTTTCCCGGCTGTACAAGTTTGTCTGGCACGAATTCTGTGACTGGTACCTGGAACTGATCAAACCCGCGCTGTATGATGAAACCAACGATGCCGGTCGCGTGACCTCGGCAGTACTGGCGCGGGTTTTAAAGGAAACACTGATTCTGCTGCATCCGTTTATCCCCTTTGTTACCGAGGAGATCTGGCATAAATTGCCGGGAACCGACAATTCGATTATGCTCGCATCTTATCCTCAGGTCGACGGCGATGGGCACATGGTTCGGGATGCGGCCTCGGAAGCCAACATGGCGCTGGTGATGCAGATCATCACCGGGGTGCGAAATATTAGAGGAGAGATGAATCTGGCGCCCTCATTGGCATTAAACGCCACGGTCCATATCGCCGAGCCGGGCAATCGCGAAACCGCGCTGGAACATGAGACGCTCATCAAAAAACTGGCACGGCTAAACAATCTGGTCATCAACCAGCCGGGCGAAAAACCACCGGCATCGGCCACTGCCATTGTCCAGGGGGCAACTGTGTTTGTTCCCCTGGAAGAAATTTTGGATATCGACAAAGAAGTTGCCCGCCTTAACAAGGAACTGGCCAAACTCGAGGTCGAACTTAAGAAAGTGTCAAAAAAGCTATCCAATGAGGGATTTCTCAGCAAGGCGCCGGAAGAAGTGGTGGCAAAGGTCCGGCAAAAGTATGACGGGTTTGTGGAAAAGCAGCAAAAGCTGGAGACCCATCTTAAAAAAGTGCAGTCGATAGGTTAGGAGTCGTATATGCACAGCATCGATCATCTTGTCGAAATCGCCCTGGCCGAAGACATCGGCCCCGGGGATATCACCACGGACAATCTGGTCGGGGACGACCTGGCAGGCAGGGGTGAAATCATTGCCAAGGAGCCGGCGGTGCTCACCGGTTTAGACATTGCCCGCAAGGTGTTTGAAAAACTCGATCCCGCCGTCAGGTTTACCACCCTTTGGAAAGACGGAGACAGCGTCCAGCCCAACGATTCAATCCTGGTTGTCTGCGGTGCGCTTCGGGGGCTGTTGGCAGGGGAGCGAACGGCGCTTAATTTCCTGCAGCGGCTGTCGGGTATCGCCACCCAGGTCCAGGCCTACGTGGCACAATTGGGCAATCGGCCGGTTCGGCTGGTGGATACCCGGAAAACCACACCGGGACTGCGGGTACTGGAAAAATATGCGGTTCGAATGGGCGGCGCGCAGAACCATCGCATGGGACTTTACGACGGCGTGCTGGTCAAAGACAATCATATCGCTGCTTGCGGCGGCATTGATCGGGCTGTGACCGAACTGCGCCGACGAATCTCGCATCTCGTAAAAATCGAGGTGGAAGCGGCAACCATCGAAGAAGTTCAGCAAGCCGTTAAAGCCGGGGCCGATGTGATCATGCTCGATAATATGGATCTTGACACCATCGGCCGCGCGGTCAAACTCATCGACGGGCAGGCGCTGGTGGAGGTATCGGGTTCGGTTACCATTGATAATCTAACTTCACTGGCGGACACGGGGGTGGATATCATCTCGGTGGGCGCCTTGACCCACTCGGCACGA
>JAFDDL010000120.1 GCA_019310865.1 Deltaproteobacteria bacterium
ACAAGCGCCGATCTTATCGAATAGGCAATTGAAAACATCGGTGGACCGGAGAATCCCTACAATTTTATTCCTTTTGGTCACCAGAAGTGAATGGTGCCGCCCCATGAGGATTTGGTGCATGGCTGTGTCTAATGTGTCGGATTTTTTGACCTTCTGGTTATCGGCAGGCGTGTACATTATTTTCGTAACATTGATGGTATCAACATTATTACACAACTCTGCCAACGGTTTTTCCCACAGATCGTACTGGTCCTGCATCGCCTTAATAAAAGCTAAGCTAAACCCATAGTGGCTCAAATCAATATCCGTACCTATCTTCTTGTAATTCGGCTCCAGCGCCGCCATAATGTCCATTTGGCTAACTTTGCCGATCACATCTCCCTTCTCATCCACTACGAGAACCGACTGATGGCGGTAAGGCTTTTCCCCATATGTCTTAGTCTCATTTTCCAAGGCCAGAATTGCTTCAAGTAGATTGGCATTCTTGGAAACCGTTGCGTAATCGGAAAGGGGTACCATTATATCTTTAACATAGGTCTTTTTCATGAGTTTATTTTTCCAGTTCTGAGTGGTTTCGCGTCCCTCTGACCCGTCGCATACTACCAACCTTTATGGCTGATAATTTTTTTAATTTTTTCTTCGGTCTTTTTTTCGACGATAATCATCTTCCGGGCCTGCGCGTTTTTGATCTTTTCCGTGAGCATCTCCAGATCAGCCGGTTTTTCAATAAGATCCATGGCACCGAGTTTCATGGCTTCGATTCCCTTCTCTACCGTAGCATGCCCGGTGAGCAGGATGACCTGAAGTTCAGGCCGTTTGGCCTTGATGGCTTTTAGCGCTTCCAGCCCTTCCATATCGGGCATCATCAAATCCAACACAATGGCATCGTAAGATTCCTTCTCAATCATCTTAAGCGCGTCAAAACCCGACGTGGCGGTTGAAACGTCCATATCCCTGGCGCTCATGCGTTCAACCATGATTTCCAGAAAATCCTTTTCATCATCAATCAGTAGAACTTTTTCTTTCATAATGTCACCTCTCCGGATAAAAAACTAATGGTTACCTATCGACAATACCCCGTGCTGCAGTCAGCAGATGCTACTGGCGGGCAATGTCAGCATAATTCTGCCGGCATTGTCATCGACTGAAAATTGCGCATTGAGCATACGGATCAAGGCCGTCTCCCTTTCGCCCGGGAAATTGTCTGTTTTGTCGGACGAAAGTTCGTGAAGATGGGAAAAGCTGATCCGGACAAGAATATCAGATTTTGTCGCATCCATCACCACGGCTTTACTATCGCCCGCAACTCTCATTGCAAAGCTTAAAACATGCCACAACAGGTTTTTCAGGAAAAAAGGAGATGTGGTTATCATTATCGGGCCTGTGGCAGGTTGAAGCGACACTTTTATACCCTTCATGTCCGCCAGTCTGCGTGTAAGGTCAAGCAAACCAACCATAAGTTCATGGATATCAAGGGTGCAAACGGGGGTGTCGACACTATGGGCAAAAAGATTCATGTTCTGAAGAATATTGTCAGCCCGTTTTACCTGTTTCTGGATTCTTTTGACCGTCGATTGAAGACGAAGTGGCTCGATAGCAGCTCCTTTTTCTGCCATAAGCGTGAGATCTTCCAGAAATCCGGCGCTCTCATTAATGATGGCCAGCGTATTTTTAAGTTCATGGGAGATGGACGCAGAGATCATTCCGAAAAACTTAAGACCGGCTTCACCAATACTATCAGGTTTATACTTCATTTCACAGTTCCTTGCTCACAAACGGCTTGTTTGATTTTTTCTATGAGCACCTCAATTTTTACCGGCTTGACTAAATAAAACGTCTCCCCGGCCTCTGCCGTACCGGCTCTGTAATCAGCTTCTGATCCGTGGCCGGTTAAAAAAATAAACTTCATGCCCGGGCATTTTTCCTGAAGTTTCTTCTTGAGTTCAAACCCACTCATTTTGGGAATCTTGACATCAAGAACGGCAATGTCATAGACCTGTGTCTCTATTCGTTGGAACACCTCTTCCGCGCTAGTCGCCCAGTCGGCATAAAGCCCCCTGAGCGTCAGGCGTTCCGCCATCGTTGAGACCAGCTCCATTTCGTCATCCACTAAAAGAATGCGTATGGGTTGCATTGTCTTTCCCTTCATATTTTACGGGTACGGTAATGATAAAACGGGTTCCCTGTCCTACCCTGCTCGTTACGGAAACATCTGCGCCGATCTCTTGAATAAGTCCGTAAGTAATCGACAGGCCCAAACCGGTCCCCCCCTGTTTGGTCTTGGTGGAGAAAAAGGGCTCGAAGATACGCTTCAAATCAGACTCATGAATACCGGCGCCATTATCCGCCACGGTAATCCTGACGTGTTCGTTGTTCATGCTGCTCACGTTGATTTCAAGTTTCCCGCCGTCGCTCATGGCTGCAAAGGCGTTGTTGAACAGGTTCAGGAATATCTGCTGGAGTTTTCCCCGATCACTTTTAATATCGGTGATGTTCTCATCGACTGATATCGCAATTTCGATGCCTCGGTATTCGGCTTCTTTTTCCAGAAAGCCAAGGACTTCCGTGATTAATTCACCAAGGAGAACGGGCTCGATTGCGACCTCCACATGCCTGGCAAAGTTCAGCAAGCGGTGCGTAATGATGGCACAGCGGTCGGCCGCAGAAATCACCGTATCCAACAGGCCCAGCAGTTTGGCTTGTCCCGGCACTCCGGATTTGAGCAGCAATAGATCTTGGGTTAATCCTGCATTTTCATTGATGATCGCCAGGGGGTTATTGATTTCATGAGCCACACCGGCCGCAAGACGTCCGATGGATGCCATTTTGTTGGCATATTCGACCTTGTGCAAGATCATCACCCGCTTTTGATCCGCTATAAAGATTCGGTTCACCAGAAAGGTCGTAACGCCCAGTATCACAACTACGACCAATGTAAAACTGATTACCAGAAAGCCGATCAACTTCTTTCGAGTTGTGTCCCACGATTCCATCAGATAGTTTTTCTGTTTCACGATCATCAGGATAAACGGTGTTTTGTCGATATACCTAAAGCCGATAATCAAGGACTTTCCGTCGGCCTCCGTGCCCTCAAAAACGGTGGTCTTCTCACTGTATTCAGGCACCGGCAACGAAAGTTTCTCCAGCACCGTGCCATGGTGACGAGAAGGCGTCTGGAGAACCCCCTCATGGTTGATAAGAAACGCATCCCCCTGCCCGCTGATCTCAAGATGCGCCAGAAGCGTGTTAAAACGCTCAATATCCAGGGTTGCGCGCAGCACGTAGAATCCGCCTTGCGCCAAATCGGATCGTACCGCAATCACCATATGGGGGGTGTTCCGATATCCTTTATACACATCACTGATATAGACGCCCTGGTCCCGAACCTGCTGAAACCATTCCTGTCGGCTGTAATCTTTGCCGACCAGATCATATGGCCCCGTATAAGCATTCTGCCGCCCTGAATCATCGATTACACCCAGATCAATAAATCCGCCAAACCCTTTTTTCAGATTATCCAAAAGGCAAGAGAGCCTATCCTGGGAATTCAGTTCTTCAAGCGCATTGTCCTGAATTAGAAAGTCAAGCGCCGCCTTGCGCTCAATAAGGAAAAACGAGATGGCCCGCTGGGTATTGGATACAAGTCGTGAGGTGCGCAGCAGAATATCCGATTCAATGGCATGCTGGGTAACATTGTAATCGATTATGGCAAGGGTAATAAGCGGCAGTAGCGCTACTATGCTGGTCAGCGTGATTGTCAGCTTCCAAATGCGGCGAAAATTGAACATTTCCCGGGAAGCCAATGTTCCGGAATCCAGGTGCTCCCAGAATTTGGGTTTTAGTCCACTGAGCAGGGTTATGATTGCGTTCATGTGTCGTTTCAAAGAATACCGTCTTTTTCAGATCAGTCAGTCGATGTCGGCTGCGACTGGTTCTGTTTGATTTTTTCGTTGGCCTTTTTCAGAGTTTCGCTCAGAAGATCAATATCGACAGGCTTCAGCAAATAGGCAAAGGCCCCAAGATTCATGCAAATATCGCGGTCCGCATCTGACCCGTGACCGGTAAGAATGATGACTTCGATATTCGGCCGGGTGGCCTTGACCCGCCTGAGAACCTCAATGCCGTCGATCCCCGGCATCTTCAGGTCAAGGATCATCACATCGGGTTCATCCTCATTAATGATATGCAGCGCCGATTCACCGTCAAAAGCAACCGCGGAGCCGACATCACGCAAGATAAGTCGCTCCGAAAGTGTCTGAACGAATTCCCGTTCGTCGTCGACAAGCAGCACCCTGGAGGGCGCCTCAAAATCAATTTTTCGATAGATGTCAGCTTGATAATATCCCTTGCCGACCTTTGTAACAACGGATTTTACACCACTTACCTCGCTTGCGATTTCCTTCAGCTCTTCCTCGAGGCGGCTTAGCATCAGTACATGTTTGTTGATCGTGAGGGTAACAACGCCGTTTTCGGCCGAAACGCCCACGCTGTGACCCTCTTTCCCTAAAGCCGCTTCTGTCCGTGCCGCCAGCAGAAAATCAGCTACCGCCTTTTTGGAACGGTCATTGGTCTTGACAACGTCTTTTGCCAGGTTTTCCGTAATCAGATCGGTTGCAGCCTGAATACTTGTGCGATTCATTGGGATCACGATATCATACAGTCCGGTTTCCCAAGGATCATTATGGTCAAATAAGGTCCGAACCCAGGCGACACGGTCTTCGTCGTGTTTGTGGATCAGCTTAACGGCGTCCGACTTGGATAATTGCCGGTTTGAAACCGCCTGGGACGTACGATATGCCGAATCCGCTATCAAGCAAACCCTGAGCACATGACTGACCGCGCGTGGAATGAGATGACCGGAAAATCCATGTATCAAGAGGTTGTCTTCAGAGAGCAGTTCCGCCAGAGCCAGTTTGAGGTAGGCAATGGATCGCTCTTTTTCATGGGTAAAATGTTTGAATACCGAGGTTTTGGACGAAAAGGCACGAAGAATCTTGCTTTCGGGTATGCCGGAAAGTATGCCGGCTCTGGCAGCCAAATCCTGATCCGTGTGAAGCGCATAGCCGCCGGCAAGTTCAAAATGTTTAACAAAAGGTTCCTCATTGCAAAAGGTACCGTTGAATATCGTGATGACAGACATTATTAAACCCCTTTAAACGATCGTTGATCAGGCATAAACCTGAATATAGTTACCACGGACATGATAAACATCCTTCAATTATCAGCATTCTGCATGATACGGCTGACGGACATGAGTGGGCAGTTTTTTTCCTTGCCGCCTTGATGCGCCCGTTCTTGAACCATGAAAATGGCACGTTCCATAGTTGGATAGATGTGGTCGGATCCGATTTGTTCCAACAGGTGGGTCCGCTTCAAGACAGCCATAACCACCTCATTTACACCACTCAGCGAGATGTCTACACCAGCGCTTCGGACCCTCTCTATGAGAAGAGACAAGGTTTCTTCGCCGGATGCATCCATGTCACTGATACCGTTGGCGGCAATGACGATATGGCGCAACTCCTTTTTAGTCATGAGCCGCTCATTGATCTTATCTTCCAGGTAGCTGGCGTTGGCGAAAAAAAGAGGGCCATCGAAGCGAACCAGATCAACATACCGGCACTCGGACAACTGGTGGGTGAATGAACTTCTGAAAGCATCATCCTCATGCCGGGAAAGGGAAACAACGGTTGGCCGCATGCTCTTGTAGAGGAAGACCAACAGGGAAAGGATAACGCCGACAATGATTCCCTTGTCCAGATGAGGTGCAAAGACGAGGGTACAAATAAACGAGATGATGGAGATGGCGCCGTCATACCACTGAACTCGCCAAGCGTGGATGAACCCGGAAATGTTTACAAGGCCGATTACCGCCATCATGATAACGGCGGCGAGGACTGCCTGAGGCAGGTGATAGAGAAGCTGTGTAAAAAACAATAGCGCAATTACCACCGTTATACTGGTGAAAACATTGGAAAATCCCGAGATTGCTCCGGCCTGGAGGTTAACGGCCGAACGAGAAAAGGAGCCGGATGTGGGATAGCTCCTGCCGATAGAGCCAATGATATTGGCCAACCCTTGACCGATTAATTCCTGGTTGGGATCGAGTCGCTGGCCGGTCTTGGCGGCCATGGCCTTGGCGATGGAGATGGCCTCCATAAAGCCAAGCAAAGAGATGATGGTGGCATACGGCAGCAAAGTAAAGAAAACCTTTAGATTGAGTTTCGGGACCGAAAGTGACGGAAGCCCCTTGGGTACGACACCGACCACGTCACCGCCTCCGATCATAAAAAGCTGATCTATTTCCAGGGGGGTGTTGCCCACCTTGATTCGCCAGGTCCGCCCGTCGTCATTTTCCGGCTGAATCGATTTAAGAACGAATCTAATCGTACCGTCCGGCTGAGGAATCCCGGAAAAAAGAAAAGCCCGGAGTTGTTCACGGTAAATGCTCACCTGATCTTTGAGCCGCTCAATTCTGGTGTTCACAACCGCCAAATTGTGTTTGGCGTCGAGTTCGGCCTCCCAGTCAAGGGCCCTTTCCGTATCCTCCAGTTGATTTGTCACCATAGATCGTTCCTGGCTCAAAACCGGTATTTGCTCTGTCGCCCGGTTGAACTCTTGAACGAGTCGCACGGCTTCGACACACTCGACGGCGGAGATGTCGACTTTCAGGTTGTGCTCAAAGCCCGTGGCCCAGGAAACCAAGGTAGTCATCGTGACAGCCACCAGAACATTGGGGATTTTCAGGGATATTCGGCGCAGTCCGTACATGATCCCAAAAGCCATCGCCCCCATGAAAAACGTCGGCCAGTGAGTGTAATGGATGGCGGCACTGCAAACCCGTAAGATGGTTTCGTAATGATGCACGGCCTTATCCACCGATACGCCAAACAGCTTCGAAAACTGAGAGGACGCGATAATCAGGGCAGCTGCATTGGTGAACCCGTTGACAACGGGGTGGGATAGAAAATTGACCATCATGCCAAGGCGAAAAAGGCCGAGAGCCAACTGAAATATGTCCACGGTGAAAGCCAGTATAATCGCATCGACGATATAGCCTTCGCTGCCGGCCAAGGCCAGCGGCTCAAGGGATGCGGCTGTCATCAGTGAAACCACAGCGACCGGACCGGTCGCTAATTGTCGACTGGATCCGAACAGGGAAGCGACTATTGGCGGCAGAAAAGATGCATACAGGCCGTAGTAAGGTGGCAATCCCGCTAATTGTGCATAGGCCATGGACTGAGGGATCAACACCAGCGCTACCGTCAAACCGGAAATCGCATCAATTCTGAAGCTTTTAAGGCTATATCCTTCGAACCAGGTTAGAAATGGAAAAATTCGGGATAACATAAATTCGCTCCAACTTTATTGATCATTATATGTAAATATCCCCCTGCAAGAGGTCAGCAATTCCTGGTAAAGGGAAGAAATGTCATAGAGATCGTGAAATTTGAGCCATATCAGTCCATTAACCATTGAGAAAATCAACAGCGCCGTTTTTCTAGGCGAACGTTTGCTGATGGAGCCGTCCATATGGCCGCGGTGTATCGCCCCTTCGAAAAGGTCGATCAGGGTGTTGTATATAGCCTCCAAGTGACTTCTGCATTCATTGTTTGAACGGGCAAATTCGTAAGGATAATGCCGGTGCAGCAGGCGAAACCACGCCTCATGATGCGAAGCCAAATACAGGAAAAAGGCAACCACCTCCTCCATCATCTGCAGGCCGGTGTCAAAATTACATTGACCAATATATTGATCAAACTCGCGGGTAATGCCATTTTTTACATTTTCCAAGATCGCAAGAAAAACGTCGGCCTTCGTCTTGAAATGGTAAAAAATAGTTCCTTCGGCAACTTTGGAAAACTGAGCCAGCTCCGCTATTGATGTTTCATTAAATCCCTTTTCCGAGAATAGAATGGTCGCTGTATTTAAGATGGCCTCCCGTTTTTTGGACATGATCCTTTTACCCAAATAAATTTATACTGAGTACTCACTACAAATTAATATAAAAATATATGACCTATTTTCGGATGTCAAGAGAAAAATGGGCATGGACTTGTGCAAACCGAAGATTATCTTCATTAAAAATCTATGATATGAGCCCTTCCAGGAAGGATATCAGTTTATTACGCTCAAGAAATTCTTCGTAAACATTTTCTTTGAGTATGTCCACTTCTTTGTTGAACTGCTCGAGGATGGTTAGATTACCCGTGAAATAACCAACAATTTGCCCCGAAACCTTACCCGGATATTGAGAAATGTCACAACCGGTTAGGAATATTCTTTCCGGCATATCCATGGTTTCAGCGTACTTGATAAAAAAGGTGAAGGCGGATGGTATTTTGGTGAGAAACAGTTTGTAATTGTCAAACTGCCTGATATGTTCGATCAGCAATTCAATGTGTTTTTTTCGCCATTCTCTTTCGGCAGGTTCTAGGTGCTTGTCTATGTATTCCTCCAAGCATGTTTTTTCGATGTAGTGATACATTGGATATCGGCTCAATTGATCATCCAAATTTCGCTTTCTCTCTTTACCAATGGCTTCTTTGACGGCGTTGTGGATCTCGTGAATCCCTTCTCTGTTCTTGTCAATATAAGTTCGGTGACCTTCGGGTCGAAGGGCATTCGACGGGCGGCTGGAAAACAAAACCTTGGGACCGTTTATCTGCTCGGCAGCCAATGTCAACAATTCGTATCCGAAGAAATCTCTGACAGGGTAAAATGCATTGGACGCCTTTCTCTTTTTGGCGGTCTCGATAAATATGGGGATATCATCCAGACTGAGCTTGGCCCGATCAAAAACCGTCAGTAAATCATCGGTTTCATTTAACGTCAATCCGACAGTTGTGGAAAATGCGATTAGTTTAGATCGGTTGGCGTTTGCGATATTGCCCTTCATCAAATCCCGAATGTAGGTGTTGGTCAATCCGGACGTCGTCGCTATTTGGTTTAGCG
>JAFDDL010000121.1 GCA_019310865.1 Deltaproteobacteria bacterium
TGAAATATTAGGTACGATGACACCCGGATTCCATCTTGCGTTGATGGAACCGCCCTATAATCGCAATCTTATCGGGTCAACCCTTACCCATCTTGGCAACAGTGGGGCGCTGGAAAAAGGGGCGATATTAGCGGTGGAGCATGCCGGCCAGGAGCGGATTCCGGCACAACTAGCGGGATATACGCTAAAAGATCAAAGAAAATATGGAAAAACCCTTGTGTCATTTTTAGTTTATGACGTATGAGTTTGAGAGATGAACCGACTACATGGAAAGGGAAGTCTTAGATATGGAGCGAATAGCGATTTATCCGGGATCATTTGATCCGGTTACCAATGGCCATCTGGATATCATTGAACGTGGACTGAAACTGTTTGACAAGATTATTGTGGCGATTTTGATCAATCCGGCCAAAAAGCCGCTTTTTTCCGGGCAGGAGCGTGTGGAGCTGTTAGAATCAAGCTTATCACATCTGCCCAATGTGGAAGTGGATACATTTTCGGGCCTTTTGGTCGATTATGCGGTTCAGCGAAATGCCCATGCGATATTACGAGGGATGCGGGCAGTATCGGATTTTGATTATGAATTTCAGCTTGCATTGATGAACCGGCGATTCAATCGGAAAATCGAAACGGTATTTCTAATGACAGGTCTGCGTTGGATTTTCACCAGTTCTTCAATCATCAAGGAGGCGGCACAATTTGGCGGTAAAATTGAAGAACTGGTGCCACCGGTTGTTTTCGAAAAACTGAAGGAACGCTATGATAGTCTGAATTTAGCGGATGCATAATGGATCTTTGGCAACTAAAAATTTTCTGTAAGGTCGTGGAGCTCAACAGCTTTTCAAAAGCGGCAACGGTGGTTCATCTTTCCCAACCCACTGTCAGCAGTCATATCAAAGAGCTGGAAAACAGTGTCGGCTGCCGCCTGATCGATCGATTGCCCAAAAAGGCGATTCCCACAAAGGCGGGTGACCTTCTTTACGAATATGCCAGAAAACTGTTATCGTTGCGTGATGAAGCACAAATGGCATTATCTGACTTTCAGGGAATGATAAAGGGCCGGCTTTGTATCGGCGGCAGCACCATTCCGGGGGTGTATATATTACCCCGTATCATCGGTCGATTCACCCAACGGCACCCGGACGTAACGGTATCCTTGATGCAGGGTGATACACAGCAAGTGACTGAAGATGTGATATCGGGTGATTTGGAGCTTGGGGTGGTGGGTGCCCGTAGCGATGACCCTGTCATTCGGCAGGAAGCGATTGTGAATGATCAATTGCGTCTGGTAGTGCCCCGGGGTCATAAATGGGCTGATAACAGCTCGGTTACCATGGATATGCTGCGCTGCGAGCCGTTTATCATTCGAGAGCGGGGCTCGGGAACCTTGCGATCGATTCAGGAACGGTTTTCCAGCAAAGGATACGATCTGGCATCGTTACGGATTGTTGCCGAAATGGGCAGCACCGAGGCGATTTGCCAGGCCATCAAAGCCAAAGTGGGTTTATCGATACTTTCCACTGTGGCTGTAACCGACGATGTAACGGCTGATCGACTCAAGACACTGGATATTGAGGGGGTGACGTTAACGCGTCGATTCTATTTAACTTTGAATCGGCAACGAACGCCGTCTCCCGTAAGTCGAGCGTTTATCGATTTCATACGAACGGATACCACTTCTATAGAAGCAGGTCATGGGCCTTTCACTGACGGACAACGCCAGGATCGTTCTTGAGAAACGATACCTGAAAAAAGATGAAAAGGGCCGGCCCCGGGAAACATCCGAAGAACTGTTTGACCGGGTGGCCGGGAGCATCGCAGAGGCGGATCGTCTTTTTGACCCGGAAGCGGATGTTGCAAAAACCAAAAAGAATTTTTTAAACTTATTTCAAAACTTGTGGTTCCTGCCAAATTCTCCCACATTGATGAATGCCGGCCGTAAGCTTGGACAACTGGCAGCCTGTTTTGTCCTTCCCATCGATGATTCCATGGAAAGTATTTTCGACGCATTGAAAAATACGGCCCTGATTCACAAAAGCGGTGGTGGGACCGGGTTCGCCTTTTCAAGAATTCGACCGGAAAATGATCTGGTGATGTCCACTGCCGGTGTGTCGAGCGGCCCCCTATCCTTCATGTCGGTTTTTGATGTGGCCACAGAAACGGTTAAACAGGGCGGCACGCGCCGGGGTGCCAACATGGCAGTTCTGCGTGTGGATCACCCGGACATCGAAGCGTTTATCACGTCAAAGAACAACCCCGAAGCACTGACCAATTTCAATATATCAGTGGGTTTGACCGATCGTTTCATGGCGGCTTATTTTAAGGATGCCGATTACGACCTGATCAATCCGAGAACCGGAAAAACCGTTCGATGCATTTCGGCCGGAGCTGTATTTGACCAGCTGATCTCGTCGGCCTGGCAAACCGGGGAGCCGGGGGTTTTGTTCCTGGATCACATCAATCGTAACAATCCAACCCCTCATCTGGGTGATATCGAAGCGACCAATCCCTGCGGTGAACAGCCGCTGCTGGCCTATGAATCGTGTACCCTGGGATCCATCAATTTGGCCCGAATGGTGTCAAAGAACCGGTTGAATGCCGATCGTCTCAAGAAAACGGTGACCGAGGCGGTTCATTTTCTGGACAACGTTATTGAGATCAATCGATATCCCCTGGCGCAGATCGAAAAGGTGAGCAAGCAGAACCGTAAAATCGGTCTGGGTGTCATGGGCTTTGCCGATATGCTGATCACCCTTGGCATTCCTTACGATTCAGAGGATGCAATTGACCAGGCCGAAACCGTCATGGCGTTGATTTCAGATGCGTCCCGTGACGCTTCCGCCCAACTGGCTCGTCAGCGAGGTAATTATCCGGCATATCAACACAGCCGGCATGATCAGTCCGAGATTTCGCATGTGAGAAACGCCACCACCACGACCATTGCGCCCACCGGCACCATCAGTCTCATCGCCGGCACATCCAGCGGGGTTGAACCGATTTTTGCCGTGGCCCATGCCCGAAAGGTGCTCGATGGAGAGACATTATTTGAGATGCACCCGCAGTTTGTTGCCATCGCCAAAAAGAGACGTTTTTACAGCGACGTACTTGCCAGGGAGATTGTCGAAAACGGTTCGGTTCAGTCACTGGATAAAGTGCCGGACGATGTGAAGGCCCTGTTTCGAACCTCCCACGATATTGCTCCCATATGGCATGTCCGAATCCAGGCGGCGTTTCAAAAATATACGGACAATGCGGTTTCAAAGACGGTTAACTTACCGGCCCAGGCAACCCATAAAGACATCAGGGATATTTACCTGGCGGCCTATGAGCAAGCGTGCAAAGGTGTGACCATTTATCGATATGGCAGCCGGGATCAGCAGGTGCTCCAGATTGGATCACTGCAAAAAGAATCGGCGCGGATTGCCCCGCGGCCTCGCCCGCAACGAACCAGTGGGATCACCGAACGAATCCAGACCGGTTGCGGCAAACGCTATGTCCTGATGGGTATCTGTCCGGAATGCAGCGGCGTGATCAGCCATGAGGAGGGGTGTTTGAACTGCCATTCGTGCGGGTACACCAAATGCAGCTGATATCAGGAGGGGTCACTTGAAACACGTATTGTTCGGATTTATCATCGGTATCGCCAATATTATCCCCGGGGTTTCCGGTGGGACCTTTGCCCTGATATTGGGAATCTATCCGAGATTGCTCGATGCGCTGGGCGCCTATGACGCTCCCCTGGCCGGACAGATTTACAAAAAACTGAAGACCCGACAGTTTACCGATCTACGGAAATTGATCCTGACCGATCAATTTTACTTTCTTGCCGCTTTAGGCGCTGGGGCCGTGCTGGCCATATTGCTGTTGAGTCGACTGCTCAAATATTGCCTCGAAAATCATTATGAGGCCACTTACGGACTTTTTCTGGGGCTCATTGTCTTTTCAATCCCCATTCCCTACCGGCTGCTGAACCGGAAATCAGTTCCCGCCATGTTCTGGATGGTCGTCGGAATCGGACTGACATTGCTGATCAGTGTTCAGGTGGATCCGGCTGTCAAATTGCTCGAAAAGAGCCATTATTATCAGATGATTTTAGAAGGTGGACAGGCCTTGGGCCTGCTCGATTATGGGCTTTCGCAATATGTGTCCGTATTCTTTGTGGGAATGCTGGCCATTTCAGCCATGGTGCTGCCCGGGATCAGCGGATCGTTCATACTGCTGGTTTTCGGGATGTATTATCAGGTAATATCGGCCATTTCCCGTATTCAAAACGGCTATCCGGAAGACTTGATGTTTCTGGGGGTATTTGCCGCGGGAAACTTATGCGGCCTGGTGGTTTTCGTCCGGCTGTTCAATTATCTGTATAAACGATTTCAGGATCAAACCATTTTTTTTCTCATTGGCCTGATGGTGGGCTCCTTATATGCGCTTTGGCCTTTTAAGGCATTCCAAATTACAGATATTTATATAAAAATAAATGATGGGATTGCTCTTGTGCACGGGTATAAAGCCTATGGCAATACCGTTCGGCTTTGGGATGGGATTCAGGAACTGGTGCCGGTGGTCTCGACGTTTCTGCTGGGCGCTGCGCTGATGTTTTTTTTCAGCCGACGAGATAAGCCTGCGGCAAAATCATAAGTTTATTGCCAGCCATGCTCGCCAACCAATTTTACGAACCGGCAACCGCCCAAGTTGGTTTGGTGTATGCCGTCTTCATCCCGGGTCAGTTTGATTAAATCCTGGGCATATTCGGTTCCCACCGGAAGTACCATCCGTCCGCCCATGGCCAATTGATCAACCAGAACTTTCGGTATTTTGGGAGAACCGGCGGTTACGATGATGGCATCAAAGGGGCTTTCATCTTTCCAGCCGGTTGTTCCATCCGAATATCGGGTAATGAGATTATGATATTTCAGTTTGTCAAATAACTGCCGGGTGCTGATATACAACGTATGGATTCGTTCGATGGTATAGACTCGAAATGTGATTTCAGCCAGAATGGCGCCCTGATATCCGGATCCGGTTCCGATTTCAAGTACTCGATCATCACGGGTCAATTCCAGGGCCTGGGTCATTTCGGCAACAATATAGGGTTGGGAAATGGTTTGCTGATCACCGATGGGAAGCGGATGATCTCCGTAGGCCTGATCTGAGAGCGCCTCACTGACAAACAGGTGGCGTGGAACCTTACGCATGGCTGCCAGCACATGCTCATCGACAATGCCCCGGGCCTCTATCTGTCGGCGAACCATCTCTTCGCGTTGGCGAACATACTTTAAAGATTCTTTGATCATCCGGTTATATTTTGTAGATTATCCGCTCATCGGTTATGATGATATCCACATGTTTATCATGGGACTCCATGGGCACCTGGGGCACCATCTGGTCTTCGACGGCTACGGCCACTTTTCTTGCCGTGATCGGCAATTTTGGGATCAGGCGGTCATAGTAGCCGTCCCCAGGTCCGATTCGTCCCCCCTTTTCATCAAACGCGATGCCGGGAACAACGGCAATATCGATACAATCAATGGGAACGACTTTACACCGTTTATAGTTTGGAATTCGGTTTCCGTTAGGCCCGTTGATGAGATCTTTTTCCGGGTTGTCTATTTTGTAAAGTGTTATTTTGGGGCGCTCCGTGTCGATCAGGGGCAAAACAACCAGTTTTCCTTGTTGCAAGCTGCGGTTAATTATCGCGTGGGCGTCCACTGACCAACCACCGCCGGCATACAAAAGAGTGATTTTGGACTCGAGGAAATTTGCAAAATCAAACAATTTGTCTTCAACGATCTTATTTTTATCACTCAGAACTTCGGGGGCAAGCGCGTTAAGCACGGTCGTTATCTGTTCTCGCAGCTCACGTTTTTTTTCTTTTATTTCTTCCATGAATTGTCTCCATTAAAAATTTTTCAACCTGTGACTATAATAACCTCAATTGTTTTTGTCAATCTCTGATAATCATTGACGAAACAAGCCCGGGATGTTAGTGCCTAAACACTCGCTGCGGCCGTCCGACGGGACACCGCCTTAATGGAAAACAGTCATCGTGGCTATCCGGTTGGGATAAACGGAGATCATTGAATTATGAAACAGGCGGATTTTCCCCAGGAGATTCAATCGGCGCTGATACCATTTCCCCGGGGACAACTCCGGTACCGCTGCCTGGGTTGCCGGCGAACGTATAATATTCAAAAACTTCTATATACGTGCCCGGATTGCGAACAAGTATTGTTGCTCGAGGATGCACATTTCGATCGGTTGAAGGAGACAGCCGGGGTCATGTGGCGCAGGATCTTCGATCATCGAAAGATGCTCACCATTCCGGCGCTTAAGGGAATTTACCGATATCATGAATTCATCGGGCCGGTGCTTCCGCTGGATGCCATATTGTATTTAGGCGAAGGCCATACACCCATGATCGAAGCCAACGCCTATTTGCAAGAGCGAGTCGGCACCCGATTCTATTTTAAAAATGACGGTCAAAATCCCAGTGCTTCTTTTAAGGACCGTGGCATGGCCAGCGCCCTGAGTTATATCAACTATCTGGTGAAAAGCGGTGCCATTTCCGACGTGCTGGCAGTCTGCGCGTCAACCGGGGATACCTCTGCTGCTGCGGCCCTCTATGCTGCATATTTGCAGCCGGCCGTCAAGTCAGCGGTCATTTTGCCCCATGGTAAGATAACGCCCCAACAGCTTTCCCAGCCATTGGCAAGCGGTGCCCGGGTTTTTGAAATTCCAGGCGTATTCGATGACTGTATGAAAGTTGTGGAAGCGCTTTCGGAGGCATATCCGGTGGCGCTTCTGAATTCGAAAAACGCCTGGCGAATTCTGGGCCAGGAGTCTTATTCTTACGAAATAGCGCAAGATTTTGAATATGACATGGATAACAAGGTGGTGATTATCCCCATCGGCAACGCGGGAAACATCACGGCTGTCATGAACGGATTTTTAAAATTTTTCGCAGCCGGCATCATTGAAACCCTTCCGAAAATCATTGGTGTCCAGTCCGCCCACGCGGACCCGGTCTTTCGTTACTACCGGGAGCCGGATCCGGCAAAACGGCAATTTATGCCGGTGACCGTTCGACCCAGCGTGGCCCAGGCAGCCATGATCGGCAATCCGGTTTCCATGCCCCGCGTCATTCATCTCGTGGATCGCTACAATCAGCTTGCCGGCCAAAAACGGGTGTTTGTGGTCCAGGTTACCGAACAAGATATCATGGACTGGGAGATTACTGCCAACCAGAATGGTCATATCGCTTGTACCCATGGCGGGGAATGCCTGGCCGGTCTGGTGAGTGCCGGGGCTGCCGGAATCGTTTCACCTGATGATGTAGCGATTATCGATTCAACTGCTCACGCACTGAAGTTTTCCGGTTTCACGGATATGTATTTTCAGGGCGACATCCCGGCCGAGTATTCGGTAACAGCCAAAGCGGAACTGGTCAATTCGCCTGCGCTTGTTCATCCCCCGGATTTGACGGCTGTTCCTCAGCCGGGGAAGCCGCTTACGGGTGATGCTTTTGCCCTTTATGTTAAACGGGTGACTGAAGAAATTGCCATTGCCTTGAATCTGAAAAAGGAGTAGCGCGCATGGGGCCGCTTGGGTCTTCTGCAAGTAAATATGTAAAAATATGTGTGATGGTTGTCGCTTGCCTGTGGCCCCTGTCATCTCATGGCGCTTTTCTATATAAAAGTTATATCATTCGTCACGACCGGGGGCAGGATATCCTCTGTGATCCCTATATTGTTCAAAAAGACGATTATGTCCTGAAAATATTCAAACAACGCGGAGAGATTGCCCATGTCGATTTTCCGAAATTTCTAAGAATCTTTCGACGGATAAATCCCCAAATCCGTGATATTGATAGGATCCTGCCTGGCCAGCACATTTTCATCCCCTTAAAAAAATTGGTGGACAACAGCTTTCCGGGCCAGGAGTTGGGGGTTGTTACCATCCCCTTTGTCACCATATCCGATATACCTCAAATCCTGAAGGATCATTCCGAATCATACCGGATCCAAAGTGGGGACACGATTTCAACACTGCTTGCCCGACGTTTTGGCCGCTATGGCAGCAGCGCCTACCAGGAAGGGCTTCGGATATTAAAGGCTATGAATCCACGGTTGGATAATGTCAATCTCATCTATTCCGGACAGAAAATATGGTTGCCTCGGCAGGCCTTGGTCAATCAACCCTGGTATGAATCCTTGTTTGACTCAGCAGGCAATCTGATACGGGTAACCCAGAAAACCATCGCGGCTTCCAAGAACGACATCAATAAAAACCAGCCGACTGATGACCAAACCGATTCGAGAGACCCCCTTGCTCGGGCAGCAACTATCCTAGATGCCAAGCTCTATGATCGGGGCATTTACTATTTTCCCAGACCCGGTCGACCAGATTACCAGCTCAACCTGGCGCGGTATCCGATCCTCGAACTCGAATCGGGAAAGCGAATCCTCATTGACACGCCACCCGGTGCCCGTGAGATGTCCCAGGAGGACTTTTCCCATATCGACAAGTATTGGGATGTTTCCAAAGTTTCTCTGCCGGCCGATTCGTCGCTGGAACAGCTGTTTGATACACTGGTGCCGGTGCTCAATGACGGCCCGATGCCGCATCAGGTCACCTTCACTGACAATGGCGTCACCATTTCCGTACGTTCCAAATGGGTGCTCGACAGTTTGCAGGACGAAAAAAACCTGGGAATTATCTTCATATCGAACCCCGAAGAACGAACCCCGAAGATGATCCTTTCCTATCTGAAAAATCATGGGATCGATCTATTGGAGATTGTGGCTGAGACCCCGGAACCGATGGGAGAAAGGCCGACGGACGTATACGGTCAGGTTGTTTCCATTGATGCAGCCGCGCATCCCAAACAGCTCGTGAAAGCCCTTCTGGGTGTGCTGGACGTCAACTATTCAATGGATGTCCCGAT
>JAFDDL010000735.1 GCA_019310865.1 Deltaproteobacteria bacterium
ATTCACATCGATAGGGGCGAATCGCGTGGTTGCGGAAAGAAGAGTTGTCGACTGGGATGCCAATGTGATCGATTTTTGGAATTGTGGAACCTGGTATTCATGCAGTTTAATTGAGATGCGGACGGATCCATGACACCGCTTCCCAAACCGAGTATCGACACGGGTTTGGGCCTGGAGCGCATTGCAAGCATTGTTCAAAATACACCGACCAATTACGAAACGGATTTGCTCCTGCCGATTATCAACAAAACGGAAATGCTCTCCGAACGGGCATTTGGTAAAGACGAAAAATCCGATGTTGCCATGAAAGTAATCGCGGATCACAGTCGATCGGCGGCATTTTTAATTGGTGACGGCGTGCTGCCGTCAAACGAAGGGCGCGGCTACGTACTGAGACGCATCATGCGCCGTGCCATCCGATACGGGCGGCAAATTGGACTGCATAAGCCATTTCTCCATGAAACCGCCGCTGTTGTATTTGATCATATGGGCACTGCCTATCCGGAACTGCGCGATGGTGCCGCCTTTATCACCAACGTCATTCAAAATGAAGAGATCCGTTTTTCTGAAACACTGGACAATGGATTGAAACTTTTAAATGACAACTTGGACAACCTAAAAGAAAAGGGGACCCGACACGGTTCCGGGCAGCGTTATTTTCAAGCTCTACGACACATATGGATTTCCGGTTGATATTGTCCGGGATGTGTTGCGAGATAGCAAAATGGACATGGACATGGATGGTTTTGACAAAGCCATGGCGCAGCAACGCGCCCAATCCCGATCCGTTACCCGTTTCGACCAGATGAATGCGGCATTCACGAATTTGACGGCAAAGGGGTTCCAATCGGAATTTGTGGGGTATCAACAAACCAACATCATTTCCAAAGTCGTTCTCATTGTCCAAAACGATGAGGCCGTGTCGGAAGCCGGTGTAGGAAGTCGTGTTGACATCGTAACCGAACAGACCCCTTTCTATGGTGAAGCCGGCGGTCAAGTCGGAGACGTCGGCGTCATCGAGAATGATGGCGATCAAACGGATCTATCCATTGCCGTGGACCGGACGATAAAGAATCCAACCGGGTTGATCATTCTCCAGGGTACCGTTCGGCAAGGACGCGTTAAAACGGGTCAGCCGGTCAAATTGGCCGTGGATGAATCAAAGCGGATCGCCACCGCCCGAAACCATACCGCGACGCATATTCTTCACACGGCGCTTCGAAAATTTCTCGGCGATCATGTCAAGCAGGCCGGCTCCCTGGTGGCACCGGATCGACTTCGATTCGATTTTACCCATTTTTCCCAGGTCGATTCGGGAATCCTCACCCAAATCGAAAACTATGTAAACGAGAGAATCCGGGGGAATATTCCTGTGGAAATCCAGGAAATGGATATGGAGCAAGCCATTGCGTCCGGTGCAACGGCGCTCTTTGAAGAAAAATACGGGGACCGGGTTCGGGTGATCTCACTCGGCAAATTCAGCAGAGAACTCTGTGGTGGCACCCACTGCCGTCGCACCGGTGACATCGGGTGTTTTCAGATTCTCAGTGAATCGAGTATTGCATCCGGTGTTCGGCGAATTGAAGCGGTAACCGGCCGGGAGGCAATGCTGCAAACCCAGCGAAACACGCAAACACTTCAAGCAATCGCCAATTTGCTTAAAGTCAAACCCGATGCGTTGGCGGATCGGGTTGAGAAGGTTCTGCAACAGCAAAAAGGGCTCGAGAAGGAAATCGTCAAGCTAAAAGCCCAGATTGCCGGACAATCGGCCGAATCGATCACTTCTGAAATAGAGCAAATCAATGGGATTTCCCTTGTGGCAAAGGAAGTCACGGTGGATCAGCCCGGTGAGCTGCGGGACCTGGCGGATAAATTCAAAGATAAAATTCAATCGGGCATCGTGCTGCTGGGAAGCGTTTCCGGTTCCAAGGCGCTCTTGATTGCGGTCGTCACCAAGGATTTGACGGATCGCTTCCACGCCGGAAAAATTATCAAGAAAGTGGCAGCCATTGTGGGCGGTGGCGGGGGAGGGCGCCCGGACATGGCCCAGGCCGGTGGCACCAAACCGGAAAAGCTGAAAGAGGCCATTGCCAGCGTCGCTCAGATTATCAAATCCGGGTGATTCCTGCCGGGATCTTCCGTCGAGTAAGGGTCAAAGAGATTTGATCTCTAAAGTATATTGGAAGCCAAGTTCACATTTATAATACTTGGGCTTCGTATCAGGGCCATCATAGCTTTTTCTTTTCCCGCCTCAATTTCTTTGACCATCGTTTTCCCGGCGCTTTCTCCATCACCTTCGATGATGTATCTTAGCGTCTCTCGATGGCCCTGGGGCCATTTCCCTTCTTCGGAAGTCACGTGAACGACCAAACGCGTAATGCGGGTAAATTCATCAAAAAGATTGCGAATCATATTCGCTAATTTGGCATTGCCCGAGGCCTTGGCAATGCCGATGTGAAAATTCCGATTTGCCTGGATAAATTGTATTTCAGTCGACGGATCACCCGGCACATGGCCGATGGAAGAGAAAGATTTGAGTTCTTGAATTTGGCTGGGCGTGATATTGTCGGCTGCTTTTCGGGCGGACTCCCTCTCCAAAAAGATGCGTAATTCGAAAATTTCTTCAATGTCTTTCAATGTAAGGGGGGCAATTAAATAACCGCTTTGTGCGGCTGGAATGACAAGGCCTTCCTGAGAAAGCCGGATCAGCGCATTACGGACCGGTGCTT
>JAFDDL010000122.1 GCA_019310865.1 Deltaproteobacteria bacterium
TAAATTGTTTTGCTGAATAAATTTCTTGTTTCATTCAGACGCTTATGGTTAATATACGACATAAACCCATCACGTCAAGAGAAAAATGGTGCATTGCACAAATTTTTTCTCAAATAAAACTGCTGGCAAAATTTATGATAAGATGTTATTATATCGTTATATTTTTGATAGATACCTATTAAAATTAGTTTTTTCAATTAAAGTGACCCTTTAATATTATTGCGTCGCATTAAAAAAAGTTTCAAAGGGGAAAACATAATGACCGAACCGATTGTGTTAAAAAAATACGCCAATAGACGGATCTATGATCCGCAAAAAAGTGAGTACGTCACCTTAAAAGAGGTGAGCGATATGATACGCAGCGGCCGGCACATTCAGGTCATCGACGTCAAGACCACGGAGGATGTAACCGCTTTAATTCTAACCCAGATCATTCTTGAAGAGGCCAAGCACAACAATACGTTGCTGCCCGTTCCCATACTGCACCAAATCATCCAATACGGAGACAATGTACTGGGGGATTTTTTCAATAAACATCTGCAGAAAACGATTCGACATTACATGGATTATAAAGGCAATGTCGAATCCCAGTATGAAAAATGGCTGGATCTGGGCAAGGACATGTCCCGGATGACACAAAAAACCTTGAAGGACATACACCCGTTCCAATCCATTTTTGATGATTATTTCAAATCAGACGACAACCCGGATGAAAAATGACCGTCAGGCGCCTCGGGTGATGACAAACAACCCGAGGCCCGCGAATAGATTGGCAAAAGGTTGAAAGGGTCGGGCGCTTCGCCATCGGGTGCCCATCAGATACTCTTTTTTGACAATGCGGATGTGCTCTTCTCGACAAAATGCCATGAAATCTCGAATGGTCAGCACGCGAATATTGGGCGTATCATACCATTCAAAAGGCAGCGTCGGAGATTTCGGCGCCCGCCCACTGGTTAGCAGCCCCAGGCGCAGTCGCCAATGTCCGAAATTGGGAAATCCAACAATGCCATACTGACCGATGCGCAGCATTTCCCGAATGGCCTGGAGGGGTTTTTTCACAACTTGAAGGGTTTGGTTCAATATCACATAGTCGTAAGATCCATCAGGGAAAACCGTCAGCCCGTCATCCAAGTCTCCCTGGTAAATAGAAAGCCCGTAAGGCATCCCCTTCACCAATGCATCGCCATCAATATCCACACCCAGGCCGACCACATTCTTTTGTTGAACCAGCTCTCCCAGCAATCGACAGTCGCCGCATCCCAGATCAAGCACCCGCGCCCCTTCCGGGATCATAGAAAAGATCAGCCGGCTGTCCGTGCGATTTAAATTGCTGATATACTGATCGGTCATGCGTTCTATTCCCCGGAATATAAGCCGGTATCCACGCCTTGCAGAAACGGCTGAATGATCCGTGTCAATCGCTTCGCCTCGATGAGAAAGGCATCATGGCCATAGGGAGAATCAATTTCAACAAACGAGACATTCTTGTTATTGGCCAACAGGGCCGTGACAATTTCCTTTGACTGTTCGGTGGGAAACAGCCAGTCGGAGCTGTAGGACACCAGCAGGTATTTGGCCATCACCTGTGAAAAAGCGTCCCGGAGCGGGCCGTAGGTGCGGCTGATATCGAAATAATCCATGGCCTTGGTAATGTAAAGATAACTATTGGCATCAAATCGCTGGGTAAAACTGCTGCCTTGATGGCTCAGATACGACTCAACGGCGAACTCGGCGGTAAAGTCATAACTGAGCCGATCGGCCGACTGCAATTTTCGACCGAATTTCGAATCCATGAGGTATTCCGAAAGGTAGGTGAGATGGCCGATCATTCGGGCCACGGCCAAACCGTGGTTCGGTCCCTCTTCATCGTAATATCGACCCTCTTTCCATCCCGGATCGGTTGAGATGGCATGGCGGCCAACGGCATTAAAGGCGATGGACTGTGCGGACAATCGGGCACACGATGCGATGCAGATGGCCGAGCATACCATCTCCGGATACCTCAGGCTCCAGTCCAGCACCTGAAACCCGCCCATGGAACCACCGGCAATGCTGTGAAGCTTTTTGACGTCAAGGTGGTCCATGAGCCGTTTCTGGACCCGAACCATATCCTCAATGGTGATGATGGGAAAATCGAGCCCATAAGGCCGACCGGTTAGCGGATCAAGGGAGCCGGGTCCGGTGGATCCCTTGCACCCGCCGATCACGTTGGTGCTGATGACCCAGTACTTATCGGTATCAAAGGCTTTCCCCGGCCCGATCATGTCGTCCCACCAACCGGTTCGTTTGTCGTGCGGGTCATGGAATCCGGCTGCATGGGCGTCACCGGAAAGGGCATGGCAGACCAGGATCGCGTTGGATCGATCCGCATTGGGCTCCCCGTATGTTTCGTAAACAACATCCACGGGGCCGAGTGTTTTGCCGGACGCCAACGTCATGGGTTCATCGGCACTGACGACGGTTACCCGCTTTTCTTCAACCCGCCCGACTGAATCTCTTTCCATGGTCCGTATCCTGAGCCGGCAAAGCCGGAAAAAAATGCTGAGTGCTAAGTGCTAAGGTGCACAGGTAACACTTGCGGTCAGGGCCTGATCCAAATCACCAATGATGTCTACGGTATCTTCAATACCGATGCTCAATCGAATAAAATCCGGTGTAACCCCGGCAGCCAGCTGTTCCTGTTCGGTGAGCTGCGCGTGAGTGGTGGACGCCGGATGAATCACCAGACTCTTGGCATCTCCGATATTGGCCAGATGACTGAATAATTTCAAACTCTCAATGAAGCTCACCGCAGATTCCCGCCCCCCCTGAATTCCGAATCCAACCAGGGCGCCCTGGCCGTCGGGCAAGTATTTTCCTTTGAGCGAATCATCTTCGCCCGGTGCAAGGCCTGGATAGCGAACCCAGGAAACACAAGGATGTCCATCCAGAAATCGGGCCACCACCAGGGCATTTTCACAATGCCGGGCCATTCGCAGGTGAAGCGTTTCAAGCCCCTGGAGAAACAGCCAGGCGTTAAACGGGCTCATGGCAGCGCCCATATCCCGCAGCCCGAGCACCCGGGCACGCAGAATAAAGGCCAGGTTCCCGAATGTTTCGCAAAATTTCAAGCCGTGGTAGGCCGGTTCCGGTTCCACGAAGGATGCAAATCGCCCGGAGGCTTCCCAATCAAAATTGCCGGAATCGACAATCAGCCCACCGATGGATGTGCCATGCCCGCCGATAAACTTTGTTGCCGAGTGGATCACAATGGCCGCACCAAAGGTAAAGGGTTGGCATAAATAGGGTGTGGTGACCGTATTGTCCACAATCAGCGGAACCCCCTGCTTGCGCCCGATGGCCGCAATCTTCTCAAGATCAATGATTTCCAATTTGGGATTGCCGAGCGTTTCGGCAAAAAACGCTTTGGTATTCGGACCGATTGCGCTTTCCCATGCATTGAAATCGTTGGGCGTTACAAACGTGACCGTGATGCCCAGTTTTTTCAAGGTGTGTGTAAACAGACTCACGGTGCCGCCGTAAAGATCCGTTGATGCAACGATATCATCGCCGGCCTGGGCCAGGGTCAGAATCGCCAGGGTCTCGGCAGCCTGGCCGGAGGAAACCGCCAACGCGGCTACGCCGCCTTCCAGCGCCGCGATCCGTTGTTCCAGCACATCCGTTGTGGGATTCATGATCCGGGTGTAAATGTTTCCGAATTCCCGCAAGCCGAATAAATCCGCAGCATGGGAGGTGTCTTTAAAGGTATAGGATGTTGTTTGAAAAAGCGGCACGGCCCGCGAACGGGTTTGTTCGTCCGGCACATGCCCTGCATGGATGGCCTTGGTTGCAAAACCTTTCATATTATCCGTCATCGCCTATGCTCCTTTTTAGTGCCTATCCAGAATTGGCATTGATTAGACCTTAAAGTAGATTCGATTATCACAATTTGTAACATGATTTGCAGGTTGTTTCTTTGACTTAAATCAAGAGATCGAAACGCATGGCACGAGCCGCCATTAGACAATGGTAAGTCGTATGAGACAAAAAGCAAGCCGGCGATGCTTAGGGCTCGCGCAGGAAAGCGAGGACTCCGGAAATAACTTCACATTTTATGCGTCGATGCATCCCACCTGGCTGCGTTACGAAAATACAGAATATCCTGAGATGGCTTACCCCAATGATGTAAAAGGGGGGCTACTTTATTTTGACATATGAGCCGGGCGCATCTTCGATGGGTTTGAGAGCGCCATCACCCGGTTGGCGTGCCGGCACTCGCCTGCCCGATAATCTGGACAACCACTTGTGCCAATCGGGCCACCAGGACCCGGGGTGCTCCGTCGCACCGTCGATCCACTGCTCCAGATCATTGGGCTGTGCTTCATTGACCCAATATTTGTATTTTTTTGCGGCAGGTGGATTCACCACGCCGGCGATGTGCCCGGAACCGGCGAGAATGAACCGTGTCGGACCCGAGTAGAGTTTTTTGGCTTTGAAAATCGAGGCATATGGCGCGATGTGATCCTCACGCCCGGATTGAATATAAACGGGGATTTCAATCTTGCGCAAATCGATGGGAACGTCGTCGATGGTTATTCCGCCGGGTTGAACCAGTCGGTTATGCAAATACATTTCACGCAAATAAAATATATGCAAGGCACTGGGCAAACGGGTGGAGTCCGAGTTCCAATAAAGCAAATCGAATGGATACGGCTCCTTGCCCATCAAATAGTTGTTCACAACATAGGACCAGATCAGGTCGTTGGCCCGAAGCATGTTAAAGGTAATCTGCATTTCACTGGTGTCCAGGTATCCGGTTTCCGCCATCTTTTCTTCCAGGGCATTTATTTGGTCATCATCGATGAAAACCGCCAACTCACCCGGTTCGGAAAAATCGACCTGGGTCGTAAAAAATGTGGCTGCCTTGATCCGCTCATCCCCCTTTTGGGCCATATAGGACAGGGCAATCTCCAGCAGGGTGCCACCAATGCAATACCCGATCGCCGTCACCTCATTTTCACCGGTGGCAAGCTCAATGGCGTCGAGCGAGGCCATGATACCGTCAACCATATAATCACGGAACGTCTTTTGTGACAGTTTTTCATCCGGATTGACCCATGAGACGACAAACAGGGTATACCCCTTTGCAACCATCCATTTTATAAAGGAGTTCCGCGGTGTTAAGTCCAGAATATAGAACTTGTTGATCCACGGGGGAAAAATCAAAAGGGGACGCTTGTAAGCGGTCTTGGTGGTGGGGGTATATTGTATCAGCTGAATCAATTCATTTTGAAAAATTACCTTTCCGGGGCTTGTCGCCACGTTCACGCCCACCTCAAAAGCGGCCTCATCCGTGTGCCTGATCTTCAGCTTTCCCTTGCCGGCCTTGAAATCCGCCAGCATGTTCTCAAGCCCCCGAACCAGATTTTCACCCTTCGAATCGATGGTTTCACGAAGTGCCGCCGGGTTGGTCATCAAAAAGTTGCTTGGCGACATGGCATCGATAAACTGCTTCGTATAAAATTCGACCTTCTGGGCATCCTTTCCGGAAAGACCATGTGTATCGGCCACCGTATCCTTGAGCCAGTCGGCGGTTAAAAGATAAGACTGTTTGATATAGTCGAAGAGCGGGTTGTCTGTCCAATCGGGATGGTTGAATCTGCGATCCTTTTTATCTGTTTTCGGTACCGGTTCCGGCACCGGCTCAACCGGTTTGCCCATCCATTTTTCCGCCATATTCCGCCACAGATCCATATAGTTTTTGGCTAGCGACAGTTGGGCCTTTAATATGGATGACGGGTCCGCCATCATGGCGGCTGTCAATTTAAGAAAAGAATCTCCGATCTTTAACGGATCGATATCCTCGCTGCCTGCTTGACCTTGGTTTTGGGCAAATTCGTTGAGAATTTCCTGGCTTTTGGCGGCGATTTTTGCCAGGTTTTCAGCCAAAGCCTGATGATCGGCATTCGAAGTGCTTCCGGATTCTTTTTGCATTCGGGGATCCCTTTATACGACTGACAATCGCTTTCGCGGTATTCCGTTAAATGCGCCATCTCCTGCCACCAGGGCCTAAATCAGCCTGGTGGCAAGGGCGATTGGGGCTATCTACTTTTTATTCGTTTTTTTTGGCTTATCGCTGTTTTTTTCAAGACAGTCGGACAGATAATCAAGTCCCTTGGTCATCAGTTGCCGGTAGTCTAAAAAAGCCTTTTGGGTATCATTCAACCATTGATTATAATTGTGATCCAATTTTTTATTCTCTTCACTCATCTGATCCAGGAACAATTTAACCATTTTTTCATTTTGAGTTTGGAAGAGTTCAAAATTCTTCAATGCCGTTTCAAGATAGCTTTTGGTCATGGTAAACACGTTTTCTGTCTTCATCATAATATCTCCTTATTTCTGTCGAAATTTCCAATAAAATACTTACCGACGCAGTAATGAATAGATATACCAGATGAAATAAAATCGGCCACATCTGATTTACTATTCAGGTACAACAAGCCGGTATCTACATATACAAACCACCATTTATTCCATATACCTGCCCTGTAATATAGGACGACTTCTCATCAGCTAAAAAGCTCACCAGCCGGGCAACTTCTTCGGGCAAGCCAAACCGCTTCATGGGTATGCCGCTTTCTATTTTCTTGTATACTTCCTGGGGAATCTTCTTTGTCATCTCCGTTGCAATAAACCCGGGTGCAACTGCATTGACGGTAATGTTCTTGGTTGCCATTTCAAGGGCCATTGATTTTGTAAACCCGATGATGCCCGCCTTTGAGGCGGCGTAATTCGCCTGGCCCACATTACCGGTTAAGGCGATAATGGAACTGATGTTGATAATGCGCCCGTAACCTCTTTCCAGCATATGCCCAAGTGCTTCCCGGCAACAGTGGAACGTTCCGAACAGGTTGACCTGGATGACGCGCAGCCACAAATCCGTGGACATTTTCCGCAGGGTCTTATCCGCCGTGATACCGGCGTTGTTCACCAGAACATCCAGGGTGCCGAAATGCTCAATTGCCTGTTCAATTACCTTTTTTGTGTCATAGATATTTTCAACACTTCCCTGGAAAGATTCAGCCCCAGCGCCCATCTGTTGTATTTGACCAACGACGTCCCTGGCCTTTTCATCGTCATTGTTGTATCCGACTGCCACATTATATCCACTTTCAGCAAGCCCGAGACATATCGCTTTCCCAATACCTCGCGTTCCCCCTGTCACAAAGGCCGTTCGTTTCTCCTGTTGCATGAATTACACCTCCAAAGTTATTAATTTAAAGCACGCATCTTATGCAATGATGCACTCAGCACTACGCGGCGATTAACAACGCAGCGCCAATGCGGCACCATGTTTTTTATTTGAGTTTAACCTAACGGGTGTCCATTGACCCTGTTACTATCGAAAACCATGCCCAGGGCAGCAGAGAGGTAGAGAGAAAACATCAATCCCAGACAGTCCGTTTCACTAACGCAATCCATTAATCTATCTGAATAGGGATAGCGCCGTGAAATTCTCAGGGGCTATTAATATTAAGCGAAACCATTGTCAAGAGGAAATTTAAAAAAAATCAACGATGTCTCAGTTTGAATACCGATAAGTGGTTTTGAAACCACTTCTACGACTCGGATGCGGGAAATTTCGGTATGATTCCGCCGACAAGGGGCTCGTAAACGCGATATTGTGTTTTTTCTCCCAGAAGCGTATCGATCTTTTCCTGAAAGCTTTTCCGCTGTTCGCTGTTGAACCACTGCTGCCAGGCTTCAAGTGTATTCCAGGAACTCACGACGAGATACTCTCCCTGGCAGTCGAGACAGTGTAAGGTTTTCCCCGAGATATAACCCGGTTGAATGGTCGCCAGCGACCTGAGCTTTACGATCAGTGGTGCAAGGGCTTTGGCCTTCGCGTCATCGTCGAATGTCCGTTTAATGATCACCGTAACCGCCATGATTGTCTCCTTTTTTGTTTGTCTTTGAAAAAATCCGCGCTTTCGGACCCATTGCTGAAAGCGCACCTCATTTGAAGACTGGGGATTTCCCCCTATTTCTTTTGAAACCAGAGACCGTTTTCATTTTGCAACCATTCACCGAGCTTGGCCAGCTTGAATATCTGAATGGCCCGTCGTTTTCCAACCCGTTCCGGTGTGGTATTTTGTTGTTTGGCAATGGCAAAATAAACCAGGCGCCGATCTGCATTTTCAGACCGAATAATCGTTTCGTCAGCGGCTGTCTCACCTCGCTTTACCATGTAACCCAATGCGTTTTCGCCCACAAACCCGTTGACTTTCATCTCCTTGATCACGGGCATTCGCGCCTTCATCCGCGCCTTGATATCCTGCAGGGCGCCCAGGGCCGTTGTTGCCAGCAATGCGGACGCAATGAATACCACAATGGCGATATATTTCTTCATGGTGCAGCCTCCTTACTTGATTTCGGCGTCATCCGGCCGGGATGTATTCGCGGAATCCTCTGTATCATCGATGTCACTGAAAAAATCATCCAGTGCCCGGTCAATTCGAACCGTCACATCAATGGTAATATGAATCGGTTTGATCTCAACCGGTGCAATCGACACTTCGTGCCGTGTCTGACATGCAAGTGCACCAATGGCAAATAGAGCTGCCAACAGCGCCATAATTATATGCCTCATGTACGCCTCCTTATCAATGGCCGTATCGGATCGAATGACCAGACCCGGGTTTTGAAATCCTATCGGGAGCCTTGAATCAATTCCATAACCTCTTTGTATTGCATCAAGTCGTCAAGGGGCAGTCGAAAGTTGATATCCAACCGGATTCCTTGAAACTTAGAGCCCTGCGCCCCAGCCTCCACCCGGGCAAAACCACCCAATTCACGCTTGTATACGAAGGGTAATATATCCGATGGGTGTCCGTCAAACTGCATTTTCATGAGCAGCTGCTTATTT
>JAFDDL010000123.1 GCA_019310865.1 Deltaproteobacteria bacterium
AGGGAACTTTTTCCCCTTCTATGTAGTGCAGGGTTCGATTTTATAAAAGTATCACCACGCATGGTTTATGTTGATGCAAGTCGGCAGGAACTGGTTGAAGGATTCACCAAGAAAACATTTACAGCAATGATTGAGGGAATACGGGAAACAGCCATTAAGGCTAAGATAATTGAGCCTGCAGAAATTGATAGAGGCATCAGAGACCTTTACAGGACAACGGAATTCGACGGGGTCTTCTGCTATACTTTTTTCAAGGCCGTGGCAGAAAAGAGATGAATGCCGAACAAGCAAATTCACTCGACGCAAAAAAACCGCGCCTGTTTGCCCGACCGTTCCATATCCAAATTATATCACATGGTTTGGGAAACCCGTGATAACCGCCATGTATTCCAGCGTTTCAAGGGTTTTCCTCTTTGGGAATCTAGTTCCATCTGCAATAGCTTCGGCAATCTGAACTTTTGTCAGTGTCATATTTGTTGGCTCCTTTGGTGCAAGGGTGGTCGGTTCACAAATAACGACTTAGGTAATCCATGATGTCAGAAATTTCAAGAAATTATGCTTGTTACAAACGAAAAGGGCTGAAAAAATCTTGACATCGGATGTGGGTTCGGGGCATAAATAAGTGCGTTCTACACCGATCATACCAAACTGGTTGTCTGGCAAACGCAGGGGGCTCCCTCATGAAAGATCTGCTTATTGAAATGGCCAAGTCTCTGGTTGATAATCCAGATCAGGTACCCTTTATGATCGAACACGGAGTTTCGCCGCCACAGTCCGGCACAATTCACTTTCAAACAAGGAGAAACTGATATGGGTGAAAAGGGAAAAAAAGACAAAGGCAAAAAGGAACAACAGAAAAAGGCCCACCTTAATCCAAAGGAAAAACGTAAATTGAAAAAAGAAAAGAAGAAGAAATAAATGCACAGTGTTATCCGGTGACCTGAAATCAAGCACGAAAGTTGTATGCCAGTTACTATAAGAGAAAATTAAAACCCTCGCAAATGGCGGCCTCACAAGTCAGTGAACCGGAGCGGATGGGTGCAGGGTATCTTGCGGCTGGGTGTCTTGCCCAGATCATTCGAGAAATCAATAATGGATCTGACTTGATCGATTCAATTGAGACCACGCAGGAGATTCTTGTAACTAGAAGGCATAACGAAGAGTGCCTTGATGCAATTAATTTAGCTGTTGATACATGGTAGCGAGAAAAACCATCATTTGTAACTGTTGAAACGCTTGGTGAAGGATGGGTTGCTGAGGAGGCGCTTTCAATCGGAATTTACTGTGCATTAGCTGCTGAGGGTAATTTTGAGAAGGGTTTGAGCCTGGCTGTAAACCATAGTGGGGATTCAGACAATACGGGTTCTATTGCTGGTAATATATTCGGGGCTTTGTACGGAGTTTCCGCCATTCCAGTCAGATTTTTAAGGCAGTTGGAACTAAAGGACGTTATAAAAGAAATAGCAGACGACTTGTTTGATTTATTCCAACATAGTGACGGTTAATAAGTATGAGTATTCGGGGGTAAGCTGCAACATGACAACAGATGCTAATTCGGTCCCATTTAACCGGTGTTACTGGGTTGTTCCGGGGAAACTTATGGCCGGATATTATCCCGGCGATAAAAATGAAGCCAAGGCCCAAAAAAAGCTGAAAGGATTGTTGGATCACGGCATTCGTCATGTAGTTAACCTTATGGAACCAGATGAATTGGATCATTCTGGGACTCCTTTTGAACCTTACGAACCTTTGATGGCGGAAATCGCTTATGACGAGGGCATGGATGTCACTTTTAGCAGGATGCCGGTTCGGGATTTAAGCATTCCCACTAAGGATGAAATGGTTCAAATCTTGGACCTCATTGATCAAAAGATTAATGCGAATATACCTGTCTATGTCCATTGCTGGGGTGGCAAGGGCAGAACCGGTACCGTCGTAGGATGTTATCTGGCAAGACATGGACATGTCTCTGGGAAAAAGGTTCTTTGGATGATTCAAAAACTTAGAAAAAATGTTTCTGATTTCCATTTGTCATCTCCTGAAACGTTGCCTCAGATGGATATGGTGATTTTGTGGTGCGAGGGTGAGTGATTGGCTATGGTTACTTTCCGGACTGGAACCTAATTTCAGTATCATTGGATGAATATTAGAGTTTTAACAATACGGTGTAAAAAGGGTGAAGGAGGCCCAGATTGTTGGAAAAATTGTTGTCATCGACTCAGACGAATGCACCGGGTGTGAGGCTCTGCCACCACATATTGGAGAGATCAGGCAAAACTTGAAGTTACCAATGGTTGTAATGCCTCATGGGGGACCAGCCTACCGAGACTATCTAGCCTTTGATCATTTTGTTCAATTCTTGTCAAATCGGGGATATGCAGTACACCAGATAAATTATCGGGGGTCTTCCGGTTATGGTAAAGCCTTTGAAGTTGCTGGGTATGGCGAATGGGGTGGCAAAATGCAGGATGATGTAACCGATGGCATCCAAATTTATGGTAGACAAGGGGGTTGCCGATCCTAATCGTATCGGTATTGTTGGGGAATCTTATGGTGGATATGCAGCACTCAAGGGGGCTGTAAAAACCCCCGATCTTTATCGATGTGCCGTCGGTTTCAATGGGGTTTACGACTTAAAAAAGTTTGTAAAAGACAAATGGTGGTACATAGGTCGGGGGCAGGTAGTAAAAACAATGATAGGAAACTATTCAGATAAGCGTATCTCTCCAACAAACCGTGATAGGGAAATACTCTGCCCAGTACTCATTGCCGCCGCAACCGACGATCGTGTCGTTAAGGCAAACCAATCCAAGAAGATGGTAAAGGCTCTTCAGCGTTCCGGTAGAGAATGCAAATTTTTAGAATTTCAAGACGGTGGGCATGGATTTAATACATACAAAAGTCGCCTCAGCTTCATGAAGGCTTTGGAAAACTTTCTCGCTGAGCACATGAAATGATTTAACGATTGCGGTGTGAAAAACGGATAGCCGCACTTTCCCCTTATTGGATGAGGAATTTTTCTGTAGCGAGAAAAGGACTTTCGTTTTGACAAGGCCGTGTGAACATGTAAAAAGACCTAAGGTGAAATCTTGAGACTTTAATCTGTATAGCAAAAGGGGGCAATCATGGCATCATTTACAGATCGCATGATACGGGCAGCAAAACTGGATGTAGCCCTTTACGAAGAGGTCGAAGCGGACAAGGGAGCCATGGGGCAAGCTATGGGAGTGGTTATTCTCTCTAGTGTTGCTGCCGGAATCGGAACTATCAGCGCTACGGGGATAAATGGACTTATTTTCGGGACCATAGTTGCCCTGTTTGGGTGGTTTATCTGGGCGTTTCTGACATATTTTATTGGAACCAGGCTGTTACCTGAACCACAAACAAAAGCAGATTATGGGGAGTTGTTGCGCACCATCGGATTCTCAAGTTCTCCGGGAGTTCTGCGAGTTTTTGGAATTATCCCCATGTTGGGGGCCATTCTCAATTTCATCGTTGGTATCTGGATGCTGGTGGCGATGGTCATTGCTGTCAGGCAGGCGCTTGATTATAAAAGTACTTGGCGAGCCGTCGGTGTCTGTTTCATCGGCTGGATCGTTCAGGCCGTTATTTTCGCTTTGTTTTTTGGGTGGGCAAGGGGATCCGGAGCTTCATAAGATTTGTCATGCATATTTCTTATTATCATCAATGATTAATGGTATGGTCAAAATGCAGTGACCGTGTTTTTTAAATGCGTCCCCCCTATTTCCAGCAAATTTATTGCTTTTATTCAAATATCATAATATATTGTATGTTTTAACATTTAATGGGATATGGACTGTTCGCATCATGAAAATGACCCTAATGGAGTTGGCAAACAGCCTGGACTTGCCGGCTGAAAAAATCGACAGGTGGATCTTCCAGGGGCGAATTCCCGTTCGCAGGGTGGGACAAGTCTGCGATTTCAAACGATCATCATTGGAAAAATGGGCGGCCTCGCATAATCTTTCCTTTTCAATATCAGGGGAAAACCCAACACCCACGCCGGTTGTCAATGTGGAAAGCCTGATGGCGGCCATGCAGCGTGGGGGGGTTTGTTACGGCCTGGACGGAGCGGATGTGGAAACCATACTCAACCTTGCCGCCAAACAGGTGCCCGGATTGACCGTTGAATCCCAGGAAATGCTGTATCAACGACTGGTGGAACGAGAACGATTGACATCCACCGGAATCGGAAAAGGCGTCGCAATCCCGCACCCGCGCACCCCCTTATCGGACCTGGGGAATGCATCCGTATTAACCACCTGCTTTCTTAAATCTCCCGTCGATTTTGGATCCGTGGATGACAGACCCGTATTTGCCCTGTTTGTGCTGCTCAGTCCGTCAACACAGCAACATTTGCATCTTTTGTCGCGATTGGCCTTTTGCCTGCGAGACGAAGCCTTTGTTTCTTTCTTGAAAACAACACCCGACCCGGAGGCGTTGTTTTCGCAAATCGCCGAATTTGAATTGGAACTGGACCGCTCCGATGCATAATGAACACCACTCAACATGGCACGCTTCGGATCTTTGCTACGCTTTCGGACCGATGATAGGGGCATGATGTTCAAATCATTGCGGACCCCGGCCAACTGGGCCATTTTCAAAGTGGACGATCGGCTTTTGCTGATTCTCATCGCCACGATTGTGGGAATCTGTGCCGGGTTGGCGGCAATTGCCCTGAACCGATCCCTGGTGGCCATGTTGGAAGGATTACACCATATACGCCATTACGGTTGGGCCATTTTCATTCCAGCTGCCGGGGCAGCCCTCTCATCGATCTTCCTGGAAAAATTCATGAAAGAGGGCGCCGGTCACGGGGTTCCGGAAGTGATCTACAGCGTGTCCCGCTATGGCGGCTTGATGCGGCTGCGGTCGAGCTTTTCGAGGCTCATCTCCAGCTGCCTGACCATCGGCAGTGGCGGTTCGGCCGGCCCCGAAGCGCCGGTGGTCATGAGCGGTGCCGCCATCGGATCGAATATCGCAAAGTTCTTCTCCCTCAATGACCGTCAGCGAGTCACCCTCGTGGGGTGCGGCGCTGCCGGGGCCATCGCCTCCATATTCAATGCCCCCATCGCCGCCATGGTTTTTTCCATCGAAGTCATCCTCGGTGAGTGGACCGCCTTGAACATCATCCCCATCGCCATCGCATCGGTAGCCGGGGCCGAAACCAGCCGAATACTTCAGGGGAACCAGATTGCTTTTTCTCACCGCTTGTTTCACGTGTCTTTGATCGACATCGTGGCAAGCATCGGGCTTGCCGTTTTGGCCGCCGGCGCATCGATTCTTCTAACACGCGCGATGACGGGAATGCACCATGTATCGGGCAAAATCTCCGGGGTGCCGGTCTGGTGTCGCGCCGCCCTTGGGGGGCTGGCCGTGGGGGTCATCGGCATCTTTTTCCCCATTGTGATGGGCGAAGGATATCATGCCATTGGCACCATGATCGAAGGCTCCTTTGCCTCAGGTTTGCTGCTGGTGGCCATCATCGTATTGACAAAAATACTGGCGACATCATTCACCCTTGGATGGGGCGGATCCGGCGGCATCTTTGCCCCCTGCCTGGTCATCGGGAGCCTGGTGGGCCTGACCTACCATCGGTTTATCAGCCTGCTGTGGCCATCGACGACCTGGGTCAATGAAGGATGCTTTGCCCTGCTGGGCATGGCCGGCATGATCAGTGGCATTCTTCAGGCGCCCCTGACCGGGATTTTTCTGGTTATTGAAATTACCGGCGGCTATGAAGTCATTTTACCGCTCATTATCGTTTCGGCCATTTCCACTTCGGTCTGCCATTATATTGAACCGGCCTCCTTTTATCTCAAAGACCTGGTCGCCCGGGGCAAGTTGCTGCGACCCGGAACCGATGCAAAAGTGCTGGCCGATCTGCGTATCGCCGAGCTGGTGGAAAAAGACTGCAAGGTTGTCCCACAGAATATGCTGCTGAGAAATTTTATCGAAATTATAAAAAGTTCTCATCGAAATTACTTTCCGGTGGAAGATGAAAGTACCGGCAATTTTCTAGGATTGATCCACCTCGATGATATTCGGCCGTACCTTTTCAACAGAGGCATGTACGATGCGGTTTTTCTGGGGCAAATCATGAACACACATGTTTACACCGTTCATCCCGATGATGAATTGTCGGAGGTTCTGGCGTATATGGACATCCATCGGTTGTATTCCCTGCCGGTTGTGGCAGACAATCGGTTTGTTGGAATGATTTCCAAAGCGACGTTGCTGGATCAATATCGCAAGGAGCTCATGGTGCAGACCAGTTCTTGAACTTTGAACGATAAAGGAGAATCAAATGGGCACACAACTGCTTCACATCTTCAGAAACACGCCTTTGGGACGCGAGACGCTACTCCAGTCGATTTATTTCTGCAAATTGATCGGGGCCTCGATCGTCATGTACATCCCCGAATTCACCAAATTCCTGATGTATTTTGATAATGACGTGGTGCAGATCGATCTGGACGATTCCTATTTGACATCTCACCAGACCGCCCGGGAACATGCCGAAGCGCTCGTCCGTGAAAATGCCGGCAAGGTCCGCTTTTTGGAACCAAAAAATTTTACCGCCACCACCCTGCCGGATATTCCCGCCAATTTTGATTTCATGTGCTGCCCGCGAAGCATCAGCGATCTGTCCTCGAAAATCGGCCTGGGATATATCGGCCCGCGGGTTCGCAGAATCGTCAGATCCGCAAGGTTTCCGGTACTGATGACAAGTCCGTCATTTAAATCGTGGAACAGCATCGCCGTCTTTTTCGGCGGGTCGGCAAATGCGGTCAATGCGTTAAAGCTTGGATTTCGAATCAGCCGATTGTCAAACAAGCCGCTCCATGTTTACACCCACTTAGAACGCGGCAGTCGGGACAGATTAGAAGCGATCATTAAAGAAGAAAAACTCGACGCGGACATGGACACCTACGCCGAAAATTGGACCGTTTTTGACAGCGGGTATTTTGAAGAAAACCTCTACAACGTAAAACACGACGCCCTTTTGATTCTGGGCGCCTTTGGCCATGGCCTGATCCGCAATATCGTATTTGGCAGCAAGATGGAAAAGATCCAGTCGATCATGCCCAATAATATGCTGGTCGTGGGGCCTAAATACACAGCGAAACTTGAACCTTAAAAGCAACGTCCGCAACATGATGTAGTTGTTAACCCCAGTGTTGGGGTTAACATGAATTGAGTTGGTAACCCTTGCTTTCTAGATTCTTGGCCAGCGCGGACTTCGCATCGGGTTCCCCGTGGACTAGCGTGATCGCTATTGGCTTTTCGACCATGGATTCCACCCAGCTGACCAATCCGTTCTGGTCCGCGTGGGCCGAATAGGCGCTCAGGGTGTGAATATTGGCGTTTATGATTTTCTGATCCCCGTTCAGATAAACATACCCGTTTGGGTATCGGCTGTATTTTTTGATTCGGTGACCCAATGTACCGCTGACTTAAAGATTACCCTTGTGAATGGACTCAGCTACACATTTCAAATTTTCTAATCGGAGACTGAACCATGGCCTTGAACATGTTGTTTTGTATCGTTGGTTTTGTAATGCTTTACTACAGCGCCGAGTGGCTGGTAAAGGGATCTTCAAGCCTGGCGAAAAGCCTGGGTATCACCCCCATCGTGATCGGTCTGACCGTTGTGGCATTCGGAACGTCCGCGCCGGAGCTTGTGGTGAGCCTCATATCCTCCATCCAGGGCAAGAGCATGATCGCCGTGGGCAATGTCGTGGGCAGCAACATCTGCAATATTGCACTGGTGCTGGGCATGGCCGCCCTGTTTCAGCCGATTAAGAGCGACCCGTCGGTCATCAGACGGGATATCCCACTCATGCTGGGGATATCGAGTTACCTGCTGCTGGTGTCTTACAACTCGATGATCGGCAGAATCGAAGGCGTCACCCTGTTCGGCGGTGTCATACTATACACCCTTTTCAACTATTCGGTGGCTCGCAGGGCCCCGATGGCCTCGGTGGCCACGGGGGGCAATCCGACTGTGATTGCCGATGCCCCCGAAGAGCAGATCGAATATGTGTCTTCCCGCTCCAGGCAGGTGTTGCTGATCGCCGTGGGCATCATCGGTGTGGTGGCAGGAGCCCAAATCGTTGTGGACGCTGCCGTGAAGATTATGGAGACGCTCGGCGTCAGTGAGAAATTCGTCGGACTGACCATTGTGGCGTTTGGCACATCGCTGCCGGAGCTTGCCACTTCCGTGGTGGCGGCCATGCGAAAAGAGATGGACATCAGCATCGGCAACCTGGTGGGCAGCAACGTTTTTAACATTCTGAGTGTGATCGGGGTGGCGGCCATTGTGCGCCCCATTCCGATCCCGGGCGGCTTTTTCGAAAGCGGTCTTGTGATCGATTACCTGGTGATGATGTTCACCAGCATTCTGCCATGGTTTTTGATGCGAAAAACCCACACGGTTTCAAGGGGCGGTGGCGGGGTGTTGCTGTTTTGCTATATCGGATATATGGTATACCTGATCTGGACAGCTTGATTTTAAAATTCGAGTTGAATTGGTTTTTTTGACTCCTTGGTTTTGGGCGGTCGACCCTGACGTTTTGCCGGTTTTGAAGACTCGTCAAAATAGCCCTCCCACCCACCGCAATAGGCTTTCTGAGGATTGGTTTCGTAATCGACTTCAAAATGGGTATTTGAAACTTTGCGAATGGACCTCAGGCTGTTTATCAGTAATTGCGTCTCCTGGTTGGTTACAACGGGAAAGCGGTAATACCGGTTTTGATAGCGAAAGGTGCCCTTTTCCTTGAAGCGATTTTCCATAAAGGTCATATGGGCGGAGATCCGGTTTTCAATCCGCTCGTTTGAAAATGCGACCACTGTGTCAAGCCGCTGGTGAACGGGTTCC
>JAFDDL010000124.1 GCA_019310865.1 Deltaproteobacteria bacterium
TCACATAACAAGCACTTAGAAGTGGCTTTAAAACCTCATTTCATGCCCAATGGCGGCGTTCTCGCATTTTTGAAATCCTCCAAATAGTACACTGTTCGTCCGGTTTCAATCTAAAACCGACTTTATCAGTTTTTTCATCACCGGCTCCGTTGTTTTTCCCGGGGCGTTGATCATCACGACGTACGGGTACAGGCCCGATTTTCCTTTTATATAACCGGCCCGGGTGCTCACGTTTTTCAGGGTTCCTGTCTTATAATACTCCCGTTCGGTTTCCCGCATCAATGTCGCGTGGGGCCTGAAAGCCGAAAGCAGTTTCATCATCTGGGCTGCCGAGATTCGATTGCGCCGGGATATGCCGGAGCCTTCTGCAATATTAATTCCCTGAAGCTTCAGATGGCCCTGAGCATAAGCGTGAAGCGCCCGAACACCGTTGGCAAGTGATCCGGGTGGGCCGTCGGCCTTTGCCCCGGCGGCGATCATAATTTGGTTTGCAATAAAATTATTCGAAAACGCCATCAACTGGGTCACAACCTGAGAAAGGGTCGCCGGAGATTCAAACACGCCGAGGCGTTGATCGGTTTCGGGACGCACCATTCCGATGCGGACTTTCCCAGCGACGGTCACACCGGCTTTTTCCAGAAAGAACCGAAAAAGATGCCCCATATAAAGCATCGTTTCATCATCCTTGGGCGAGAGGATAATCCGCCCCTGGGCCAGTCCCGAAGCCCGTATTGCGGCTGTGACCATGGGCAAAAGGGGTGTCTGGGCCTCGGCACTTTCGTAGGTGCCATCGGGCTTACGTTGAAAAAAGACGGTATTGAAGTTGGCGCATAGCGCCCCGTTGGGCGCATCGTAGGGTTCCAGAGAGTCGGATACACCGGGAACCGAGATGTCGGGAGCAAAATAGGAGCCATCCAGGAGGATATCTTCGATGGCAGGAGATTTCGATGACAGCCGCGCCGATGTGAAAAGGGCGAGCGCTTCGATGTTTTCGGAAATCAGCAGCGGATCGCCATGGCCTTTGACCGTCAGATTATTGCCGGTATCCAGATACAGTGTCGTGGGAAACCGATAATTGACCCCCAGATGATGAAAGGCCAGAAGTGCGGTCAATAGTTTCAAAATAGACGCCGGCACCAGGGCTTGGGTTGGATTGACCGCCAGCAGCACCTCGCCTTGCTCGTCTGCCAGCATACAAGCGCCCGCGTTGCCGAGATCTGCAGCGATATCCCCCGAGAGGTCCGCCCATGCCGCCGAGTGCCAATTGACAAGTAGCAACCCAATGATTCCCAGGAGTGCGGTATGGATAATCTTCTTCACGGATTCCTTAAACCTTATCGAAATGCGAAAACTGCATCGAATAGGTGCCGCGTCCCTGGGTCGCTGATCGTAGCGATGTGGAATATCCGAACAGTTTTGCCAGTGGAACGACGGCCGTGATGACCTGAACGCCTGCCTTCGGGGTGATCGATTCGATTTTACCATTTCGTGAATTCAAATCTCCGATCACATCTCCCATGAACGATTCCGGAACGATAACCTCCACGGACATGATCGGGTCGAGCAGAAACGGTTCACCCTTTTCCAGAGCCTCCCGGCAAGCCATTGAGGCGCAAACCATGTAGGCTAACTCCGAGCTTAGGGAATCCTTGTAAGATCCACCTGTCAAAATCGCCTCGACATCAGCCACCGGATATCCCATGAGCGCGCCGCTTTCCAACGATTCCAGGACGCTTTTTTCAATGGTCGCAATATACTGTTCTGGTATGCTTCCATCTGTAATGCGCGATTTAAACCGGTTCCCGGTGCCACGCTTACGGGGGGCGAGGGTCAGGGAAATTTCGGCAAAATGGTTCTGCCCGGCGATCTCTTTTTCAAATACAACCGTGGCGGTGCCTTTACCACCGATGGTTTCCCGGTAAACGACCTGGGGCTTTCCGACATTTACCTGGGTGTTGAATTCGCGCTTCATGCGACTGACGATCACCTCAAGATGAAGTTCGCCCATACCCGACAGGATCGTCTGGCCGGTGTCTTCGTCTTCTCGAACGCGAAGGGTCGGGTCTTCGGCAATAAATTTGGCCATGACCTGGTGAAGTTTATCCTGGTCACCATGGCTTTTCGGTTCCACCGCCACGGAGATAACCGGTTCATAAATCTCAATGTTTTCTAGAATCACCGGGTGGTCAGGCTGGCAGAGGGTTTCACCGGTGGCCGAGTCTTTGAGACCCACGACGCCCACGATACTGCCCGCGCCGACCGTATCGAGCCGTTCTCGCTTGTTGGCGTGCATACGAAGGAGTCTGGACAATTTCTCCTTTTTTTTCAAAAAAGGGTTGTACACCTCATCACCGGCATTTAACCTGCCGCTGTAGACTCGGGCAAAGGAAAGCTTACGGCCTTCAATCATCGAAACCTTGAAGATCAATGCCGCCAGGGGTTGTGAATCCTTGGCCCGGCATTCCACGACCTCGCCGGTATCCGGGTGCAGTCCCTTGATGGGTGGGATATCCGAAGGGCTGGGCAGCAGCGAAACGATGGCATCCAGCAGCGGTTGAATGCCTTTGTTTTTAAGTGCACTTCCGCAAAATACCGGTACCAGCTTCAAGCCGATGGTCGCTTCGCGAATTGCGGCCATCAGCTGATCGTTTGTGATTTCGGATTCGGACAGGTAAGCCTCCATGATTTCGTCGTTGGTCTCCGCAACGGTTTCAATCAGTTTTTCCCGATATTCGAATGCTTTTTCCTGATATTCCGACGTAATATCGACAATACGGTAGGCGGCATCCAGGCTGTCGTCGTCCCAGACAACCTGCTTCATTTGAATGAGATCGATAACGCCGCTGAATGTGTCTTCAGCCCCAACGGGCAGCTGCATGATCAGCGGAGATGCGTGAAGCCGGTCGGTCATCATGTCGACGGTGCCGGAAAAATCGGCACCGATCCGGTCCAGTTTGTTCACAAAGGCGATTTTGGGCACCAGGTACTTATCGGCCTGCCGCCAGACGGTTTCCGACTGCGGTTCGACACCCCCAACGGCACAGAATACACCCACCGCGCCATCGAGTACCCGCAAGGAGCGCTCCACCTCGATCGTGAAATCGACATGGCCGGGCGTGTCGATGATCTGGATCTCCCGGTTGTCCCATTGGCAGGTTGTCACAGCGGATGTGATGGTGATGCCGCGTTCTTGTTCATCAACCATCCAGTCCATAACCGCTTCACCATCATGGACTTCGCCGATTTTATGTGACCGGCCGGTATAATAAAGGATCCGTTCCGTTACCGTTGTTTTTCCAGCATCGATATGTGCGATAATGCCGATATTTCGAATGTTTGAAATGTGTGTCTTTTTCATCGTACCATCAACATATTGGCTTTAAATGGAAATTGGAGATCCATGTGGCCGGACAACGTCTTCGATTCTCTGCCGGCAATTAACAATTTCACACTATCGACTGCATCGATATTCAATACCAGTGAATTGACAATGGCGTAAATGGTAAACAGCTCCATTTGTGCACCACCTGGGTGATCATTTGACAAAGCATCGGAAAAGTCAACATATGCCGTACCGTCTTGGGTAATATACATGCCCATCAACTGTGTCGATTCCGGAATGGTGCGGCAAAGCTCACCTGACGGACCGGATATCAACGCTTCGATGATGGCGCTGCCCAATGAGACCGGGTCGCCGGTATCGGCAATCGACTTTTTTTCCGCCACCAAAAAGCGGTGCGAGGGGTCTGCAAAGTAAAGATGAACGACGGTATCGATGCGATTCCAGGGCATCCGGCTGTTGGTATCGGTCGATGCGGAAGCCCCCGGGGATGGTTGCCCCGCATCCGGCTTACAGCCCAACCAAAGGGCCATCAGGGCCAATCCTGCGATCCCGATTCGAGTGACTGTCGGCCATTGCCTACTCACCATTTCAATAACCCCACAAAAGTCTATAAAATCCAACGTGTTTTAAGCCATACACCTATTCATGTCAAGGCAAGATCGGATGTCTTGTTAAATCCCAAAAGGATATTCAAGATCAGTTTGAATGTCATCTTCATTCTGGAGGAATGCTTTGGCAGGCATGCGCTAAAATATAAATAATTGCAATTGGTTAAGTGGCGGAGAGGGTGGGATTCGAACCCACGATCCCGCTTTTGGCAGGATACCGCTTTTCGAGAGCGGGGCCTTCAGCCACTCGGCAACCTCTCCATCATTCAAGTTTTAAGTTTTCATATACCGTTATAAAATGGCTGTCAACTCGTGAGAATTTAAGGGAACAATTTAGGGGACGACTTAAAAAGGGGGACGTTCCCAACTTTTAAACTTAAATGTAATTACTGAAAATAAAGTTGAAAAGTTGGGAACGTCCCCTAAATTAACGTTTGATCATCCGATCCGGTTGTAGTATATGTGATTTGCCTAACGTTCTATTATTATTGTTTATTTTTATTTTAATCAAATTTCAGCGCCCATATTGATAAAAGGATCAAAAAACATGGCTCAAATTTCCCCTTTCAGAGGAATTCACTATAACTCAGATCGAATCGACAACCTATCGAATGTGATGACACCGCCATATGATGTCATTTCAAGCGCCGAACAGCAGGCCTTCTATGATCGCGACCCCAACAATACCATCCGCCTCGTTTTAAACAAAACCCGTGATCGCGATACCCGCACAGACAACCGATATACCCGCGCGGCCGGCCACTTCAATGAGTGGATGACCAGCGGGGTGCTCATCAGAAACGAGACCCCTGCCCTTTTTGTAACGACCATTGATTTTAAGGTAAATGAAACGGCCTACACCCGCTATGGCCTAATTGCCAAGGTGGGCCTGGAGCCGTTTGAAAAGCGCGTCATTCTTCCCCATGAGCGAACCTTTTCCAAGGTCAGAAACGATCGGCTGGAATTGATGAAAGCCTGTCACGCCAATTTTTGCCCAGTATTCACCCTCTTTCCGGATTCGGGTGAGATCCTCGATCAATTCAGGGCCACCGTGGCCGATTACCCGCCGGAGAGCGACATTATAGACGATAAGGGGCATCGGCATCGTCTCTGGCGCATTGGCAACCCGGAAATCATCGATGCCATGACGCAAGCCTTTTCACCGAAGCAGCTGTTCATCGCAGACGGCCACCATCGCTATGAGACGGCCCTGAATTACCGAAACTGGCTGGCCGAAACCGATCCTGAATTCAATGACGCGCATCCGGGAAACGGTATCATGATGTACCTTTGCTCCATGAGTGATCCCGGCCTGACCATACTGCCGGCCCACCGCCTGCTCACCCAAGTCGAGTATGCCCGGCTGTCCGGTCTGCTACCCCAGGCATCCGAGTTTTTCGATATCGAAACCTTCCTTTGCAATAACGGTGCGCCGGCGGAAATTCGAAGCCAAATGGAAGCCGATCGGACCCGCACGACCATGGGTGTTCACATGAAAAATGACGCGAATTTTTACCTCATGCGCCTCAGGCCGGGCATCATGGATCGGCTCTTCGGAGAGGATATTCCCGAAGTATTGCGGCACCTGGATGTTACGGTCCTCACCCGTTTGATCTTTATGGAGATTCTCGGGTTCGACGAGGCGCGGCTCGATGACGAGACCGCCATCGCCTATACCAGCATCGACGCCCAGGCCATTGAATCGGTCAAGTCCGGAAAATGTGACGTGGCATTCATTTTAAATCCAACCGGGATCGATCAGGTCCAAAATGTGTCCAATGAAGGGATGACCATGCCAAGAAAATCGACCTATTTTTATCCAAAAGTCATCACCGGCCAGGTGCTTAACCGGCTCAAGTCTTAATCCGGCAAACCGGATAAAAAGTTTTCAGGACTCAGCAGGGTTCATACATCCGCGCCGCCTCTGCACTATACACGCCCGGCTTGTTATAGATAACCAGAGGCGGTCGAATGGTCAGCTCGGACTTGGCGTTTTTTACACCTTCCACCACAAAGAGTTTGGCCGGGCGGCCGGTTTCCATGTGAATCATTCGAAGCATTCTCGCCTCAAGCTTACATGCCGCCAGCTCCGTGAGAACTTCTGCCAGCCTTTCTGCCGGATAAAGCGTTAGAAACCGACCATTTGTTTCAAGCATTCGGCTAGCGGTTTGAACCACGTCCGAAAGGGTGACCGTGATCTCGTGCCGGGCAATGGCCCGCTGCCGGTTCGGATTGATACGACCGGCTTGTGCCGGATAAAATGGGGGATTGCCCAAAACCAGGTCGAAGGGCTGCAGCGCCGGGTCGGGGGTGAGGGTTTTCAAGTCCCGGCATTGAATGCGAATTCGATCCGCCATTTGGTTGTCTGTAATGTTGCCTTTCGCAAGTTCGGCAAGCTCGGGTTGAACCTCCACCCCGACAATGCGAATTTCCGGATGTCGATAGGCCAGAATAAGGGGAATGATGCCGCACCCGGTACCCAGGTCCAGCACCTGTTTTCCCGGGTTTTCCCCGGCAATATGCGCCAGAATCACCGCATCGATGGAAAAACGATAGCCGGCACGATCCTGTTTAATACGAAGTCGGCCGTTAAAAAACGTATCCGAAGTGACATCCGATATTTTCACCATGCGCTGCCGTTTCAAAAGGGTAAGCGGGCTAAACCGGCCCGATCTTAAACCTTATCTCATCGATGATTTGATTTCCCAGGGTGGTATTGAGTTTGGAAATGATTTCTTTTTGCATATAATGCAGTTGATGCGTCAGCGAAGCATTTGCCACGTGCACCAGAAGCAGTTTTCCGTTCAGGGCCGCAGGTCGGGTGTGGGTGGATAGCATGCTGCCCACCACGTCCGGCCAGCAATCTGCCACCTGCCCCAAAATCCCGCGCGTCTCCCGGCGATAAGTGGGAAGAAGCGCTTGGAGAATGTCTCCGATGTGAACAAAGGGCTTGGATTTTTTCCTGGAATCAATCATAATAATGACCCATTTTGTGCCCCCACTATTGTTCAGTGCCAGGCGTGTGTCAAGCAATTAGCGCCTTTTTCCTTGACTTGGCGAACCGGCTAACATAGACATAGGGCTGATTAGTAATGGAAAGCGAATCTTTTTTTATAACCAAACACAGGAAAGCGAAAAATGAATTGGGATTGGGATAAACTAAAGCAACAGCAAAAACAGCGAAGCGGCGTTCCCCCCCAGATGGATGAACTCATTGAGAAAGTCAAATCTGTGAAGCTGCCCGGCGGGCCCCTGCTGGTGGTTGCTTTTCTGGCCATTATTTTGATTTTCACATCCATTTACACAGTGGCCGTCGATGAGGTTGGTGTGGTGCAGCGCTTCGGCAGGTACACGCGCACGAGCCAGCCCGGGCTTAACTTCAAGCTGCCGGCCGGCGTCGAAAAGGTCACCAAGTTAAAGGTCAGGCGGGTATTTAAAAAGGAGTTCGGCGAACGCTCTGATCTAACAACCGGTCGCTCGCGCTTCGCATCGGCCAGTGACACCGGCAATGTGTCGCTGATGCTCACGGGGGACTTGAATGTCGCGCTGGTGCCCTGGATCGTCCAGTACAAGATCAAGGACCCGTACAACTTCCTGTTTAAGGTGCGCGATGTGGATCGACTGTTAATCGATATGAGTGAAGCGTCCATGCGCCTGGTGGTGGGCGACCGAAGCATTAACGAGGTGATTTCCAAGCGGGACGAAATCGCCGTGGAGGCCCGGCAGGTGCTGCAGGCGGAGTTGGACAATGCCGAATCCGGTATTCATATCGACACCATCGAAATGAAAAAAACCAATGTCCCCGGGCCGGTGCAATCCTCGTTCAATGAGGTCAACCAGGCCATCCAGGAAAAAGAAACCATGATCTACCAGGCCAAGGAGGACTACAACAAGGCGATCCCGGCGGCCAAGGGTGAAGCCGAACGAACCATCAAGACCGCCGAAGGGTATTCCGTGGAGCGAGTCAATGAGGCCAAAGGTGACGCTTCACGGTTTACGGCCGTCTACGAAGAGTACGTCAAGGCAAAAGATGTCACCAAGCGACGCCTTTACCTGGAAACCCTGAAGGATCTTTTCCCCAGACTTGGACAGAAATATGTGGTGGACGCTGACCAGAAAAATTTGCTGCCGCTGTTGAATATCGGCAGAGGAAACGAGGGACTCAAATGAAAGCCAAAGGATTACTCATATCTGTAGCCGCAGTGATGGTCATCGGACTCTATCTGTCAGCCTATGTGGTCCAGGAGACCCAGCAGGTTGTCATCACGCAATTTGGAAAGGTGGTGGGCGAGCCGAAAACCGAACCGGGATTGAATTTCAAGATTCCCTTTATTCAAAAAGCCACCTATTTTCCTAAAAACATCCTCGACTGGGACGGCGATCCCGGGCAGATTCCCACCCTGGAAAAAACCTATATCTGGGTCAATACGTTCGCCCGGTGGAAAATCGTCGACCCGATCAAGTATTTCCAAACGGTCAACAACGAGATGAGTGCCAACACGCGCCTGGATGACATCCTCGATCCGGCGGTGCGAAACTTCATCACCTCATACCGACTGATCGAAACGGTGCGAAAAAGCAACCGGCAGCTGGACACCTTTGAAATCGGCGTGAAAGACATGCAGCAAGATCTACAGGCCTCCTACAGCATCGAAACCGGCCGGGAAAAAATCACCCAGGGCATTTTACGCCAGGCCCAGCCCAAGCTTGCCAAGTTCGGTATTGAGCTGGTGGATGTTAAGATCAAGCGAATCAATTACGTCGAGCAGGTCCGAAAATCGGTTTATGGACGAATGATTGCCGAGCGTAGGCAAATCGCCGAAAAATTTCGCTCCGAAGGACAGGGCGAGGCCCGGAAAATCCTGGGTGAAAAAGAACGGGATCTGAAACAAATCATATCAACCGCTTACCGAAAGGCCCAGGAAATCAAGGGTA